>JAJYNB010000051.1 GCA_021786555.1 Bacillota bacterium
AAAGAGGCTTTCATTTTCTGATGGTGCCGGCGGCTGGGCTCCTTGTGCTTGACAAATCTCTGTTTTTGGTGTTTTCTATCCTTATAACTACCCGGCAGGGTGTCAAGGGAGTGCGTTATGAACAAGGAATCAGCCCTGTTGACTGACTTATACCAACTGACCATGACCTACGGCTATTTCCGCGAAGGAAGAGCGGAGCAGCCGGTGGTGTTTGACCTGTTTTTCCGCCAGCTGCCGCCGGGCAGCGGCTACGTCTTGGCTGCGGGGCTCGAGCAAGCGGTAGAATACCTGTTGAACCTGCACTTCAGCCAGGAGGACCTGGCCTATCTGGCTCAACTCAACCTGTTTGATACTGCGTTTTTAGAATTTCTAAGTACCTTCCGCTTCAGCGGCGACCTTTGGGCAGTTCCGGAAGGCACTCCTGTTTTTCCCCATGAACCGCTGCTGCAGGTGACGGCACCTGTGGCCCAGGCCCAGATAGTGGAAACGGCACTGCTTAACATGGTTAATTTCCAGTCGTTGATTGCCACAAAGGCCTGCCGGGTTACTCTTGCCGCCAAGGGAGACCCGGTCATGGAGTTCGGCCTGCGCCGGGCCCACGGGCCCGACGCAGGGGTGTATGGGGCCAGGGCAGCGGTCATCGGCGGCTGTGTTTCCACCTCCAACGTCAGGGCTGGACAGCTTTTCGGCCTGCCGGTGAGCGGCACCATGGCCCATAGCTGGGTTCAGAGTTTTCCGGGCGAGTTGGAAGCCTTCCGGGCCTATGCTGAAGCTTTTCCCGATAACACCCTTCTGTTGGTGGATACCTATAATGTACTGCGTTCCGGCGTACCCAACGCCATTCAAGTGGGGAGGGAATTGCGGCAGAAGGGCTTGGAGCTAAAAGGTATACGCATCGACAGCGGCGACTTGGCCTACCTGTCCCGTCAAGCCAGAAAAATGCTGGACAACGCTGGCTTCCCCAATGCCATTATTGTAGCTTCCAATGATTTGGACGAGGAGACCATTCAGGATATCAAAACCCAGGGAGCCCCTATCGACTCCTGGGGTGTTGGTACCGCCCTGATAACCTCCCGCAATTACCCCGCACTGGGCGGGGTTTACAAGCTGGCAGCGGTACAGCATGAGGGTGAATGGGTGCCGAAGTTAAAGATCTCAGAGAACAGCGACAAAATCACCCTTCCAGGTATAAAACAAGTAGTGCGCTTCTACTCCCGTGATAACGGCGTGGCCATAGCTGATCTGATTACGCTGCAGGATGAGGACATAAATGATTCAGAGTCCATGGTAATCTTTCATCCGCTGGAAACCTGGAAACGCAAGACCCTGCGCAATTTTACCTGTAAGAAATTGCTGGTTCCGGTAATCCAAGCTGGCGAGCTTATCATGCAGCTACCCGGCGTGACGGAGATCCGGGAATATTCCCGCCAGGAGCAGGCCCGGTTCTGGGAAGAGCACAAACGGCTGAAATTTCCCCAGAAGTATATTGTGGACCTGTCGGAAGGGCTGTGGAATTTACGGGCAGGTCTGCTGGAACCAGCTGGAAGGGCCTTGAACGGTTCAAAATAAGGCGGACGGGAATAGCTTAACCCTTTGCCGCACAAATAAGAAAAAGATTCTTATCGAAGTCCGATGTCCGCAATCCGATGTCCGGCTGCATGCAGTTTTGGCCTTTATTCTGTTTTGCAAACAGAGGTGTCTAAAGATAGACACCTCTATTTGCTTTTGCACAGGAAATTTCACTGTCTTGTCGAAAGATAGAGCTGTAACGCCGCCTGTTTTGTGGATGGCTTGGATTTTGCTAAAATGGCTGAAGTGCTTAAAGTGTACGACGGCTTGCGCGAGTATTGAGCCTTGAATGATGATTCAGAGGAGAAGGTCTTTTTGCCGTTTATAAGAAAAAAGTCTCATCCAAACAAACAGTAGGCGTCTAAAAACAGACAGCTGCTGTTTGTTTTGAGACAGGGAAATTATTTTATTGCTCAAAGAATGCGGTTAGAGGCTTGGTTATTGAGTGGCACGGATTTTGCATGGTTATTTTACGGCTTGGTTAAGTTTGATAACTGCCGGGTGAACTTGGTTAAACAAATTTGTTAAGGAGGTTCAATCCATGAACAAAAAGTCTCTTCCCTGGATTATAACCGCAGCGTTGGTTGTGGTACTGGGGACAGGGGGTGTATGGTATTACAAAGCAAAAACCGCTGCCACACCCACTAATAACTTTATTACCGGCCAGGTCAAGTATGGAAATATCAGCAAAAAGGTTAACGCAACGGGAACGGTCCAACTGCCGGACCAGTTCAATTTATCTTTTGGCAGCAAGACCAAGGTGACGCAAATAAACGTTCAGGTAGGGGACACCGTCAAAGCTGGCCAAATCTTGGCACAGCTTGACACCAAAGACATCAACCAGCAGATAGTCCAGTCTAAGGCAGCTTTGAGTATTTCCCAAGAAAAACTTATCCAGCTTCAGCAGGGGCCTACCCAAGCACAGCTTGCCTCGGCCCAGGATGCGATAACTAAGGCCAATTCCAGCTTGTACAATGCCCAGGTGAACCTGCAAAACCTGAAAAATAACCCCGATGCTAACAGTGTGGCGCTGCAGCAGGCAACTAACGCGCTGAACTCTGCCCAAGCGAGCTATAATGCGGCAAAGGCACAGCTGGATCAACAGAATGCGGGACCCAATTCAGCTGATTTACAGGCCGCGCAGGCACAGGTTTCCTCGGCAAGTGCGGCTTGGAGTCAGGCTCAAACGGCTGCCTCGGCCGCCACAACTAATCAGAGTTTACAAGTAGCCGCGCAGCAGGCCTATAGCAATTACTTATCTGCACTGAGCAGGTTGTCAGACCTTCAGAACCCGCCGACTACCGCCATCCTCCAGGCCCAAAGCGGCCTGCAGCAGGCGGCCGCAAGTTTGTACAACGCTCAGGTGAGT
>JAJYNB010000178.1 GCA_021786555.1 Bacillota bacterium
TTATCTGCTGCTGTTTGGCAATCTCCCTGACAAGGGACAACTCAAGGATTTTGAGGAGCTGCTGGCCCTCTACCAAAAGCTGCCTGATGATTTCGCCCGGGATGTGATTCTGAAAGCTCCGAGCAAGGATATTATGAATGTTTTGGCCAGAGGCGTCCTGGCTCTGTACAGCTTTGATGACAACCCGGATGACGTTTCCATCAAAAATGTTTTGAAACAATGTATCGGGTTGATTGCCCGTTTTCCTTCTCTTGCGGTTTACGGGTTTCAGGCTTTTGCCCATTACCATAGCAGCCAAAGCCTTTACATTCACAGCCCGAGACCGGATTTGGGCACGGCGGAGAACATCCTGTACATGCTTAGGCCGGACAGCAAATATACCAAACTTGAGGCCATGCTGCTTGACCTGGCGCTGGTGCTGCACGCGGAGCATGGCGGGGGCAACAATTCCACCTTTGTCACCCATGTGGTAACATCAACAGGGACGGACACCTACGCAGCCATGGCAGCGGCCTTGGGTTCCCTTAAGGGCCCCAGGCATGGCGGCGCCAACATCAAGGTTGTGCAGATGTTCGAGGATATGAAGCAAAATTTAAAGGACTGGGCTGATAATGAGGAAATTGAAGGCTATCTGGCTAAGCTGCTGAACAAAGAAACTTTCGACAGATTAGGCCTGATTTACGGCATAGGGCATGCTGTTTATTCGGTATCGGATCCCAGGGCAGTCATCTTCAAACATTATGTGGCTGAACTTGCCAGAGAAAAGGGCCTGGAGGACGAATACAACCTCTACGCCAAGGTGGAGGAACTGGCACCGCAAGTCATCGCCCGCAACAACAAAATGTACAAGGGTGTAAGCGCCAATGTTGATTTTTATTCAGGTTTCGTTTACAGGATGCTGGACTTGCCGGCTGAGATGTTCACGCCAATCTTTGCCATTGCCAGGATAGCCGGTTGGAGCGCTCACCGCATAGAGGAAATTGTAAATTCAGGCAAAATTATTAGGCCGGCCTATAAAAGCGTGGCAGAGAGACGCGATTACATCGCACTGACTGAGCGATAATGGCCCGAATCCGCAGTGCGATGACTCTGGCCCTGGCAGTACTCTACTTAGTCAGTGCGTTCTGGAAATCCGGCGCCCTAGAGAACTTGGACATTATTTTGGCCGTAGTGGTTTTGGGTTTAAGTTTAGCTGATGTCAGCGGGACTTCACGGATTATCGGATATTCCTTTTTCATCGTGAGCTCGGTGCTTCTGTTCTATTACCGTGCTCCGTTAGATGTGTGGGAACAAGGGCTGCAGGAAAACCTGTACCTGGTTGTGATGTTTACCTTGGTGCCTCTATTGAGTATACCAATCCGTCACGGTGGTTATTTTGAAAATCTACAGGCTTTTTTTAAACGTTATGTGGACAGCAACAGTCGTTTTTACCTTTTAGTAAGTTTGATTTCCGCTTTTGTAGGGGTTTTGGTCAATATGGCGGTGGTTCCCCTCGTTCATCAGATTAGTCAGGCCAGCCATGGAAGCGCTGACAAGAAACTCTTAAGCTCTTCTATCAGTCGTGGTTTTGCAACTTGTACTATCTGGGCCCCGACAACTGCAGCTATCGGCCTGATTCTAAAAGTAACCGGGGCCAGTTGGCCCTTGTTCTTTCCTTTTGGCCTATTGATGGGAGCCATTGCGGGCTTGGTCGGCTATGTAATGACGCTTTTTGAGGAAAGGGTAAAAGATCCTGCGGAAGTTCCAGAACCTCCCGCCCTGGGGGAGCATCTCAATTGGCGAAAGGTTATCGAGTTGAGCGCTTTCGGCTTGGTGTTAATTGCGGTTGTGGCGATAATTTCACTCTTGACAGGCATTCAAACTGTCATAGTTGTGGCCTTGGTTTCTTTGTTATTTCCAGTTTTGTGGTTGGGCATCATCGGGCGGTTGAGACTGTTAGCCCGGGAGTTTACGGGAGATTACTTTAATGAAAGCTTGCCAAGATTAAAAAATGAAATCGTACTATTTCTTGGGGCGGGCCTTTTAGCAACAAGCATCACTTATTCCCACTTAGGGAACTATGTACCTCAGTTTTTAAAGCTTATAGTTGGGCATAATGCCTTGATGTTTGCGGCGGTGGTCAGTTTCGGGAGTCTTGTATTGTCAGCTTTTGGCGTTCATCCGATTATTTTGGTGACCGTCATTGGCAGTACCGTTCAAGCCGCTGCTTACGGTATCTCCCCCACTTTTATGGCCTTAATCCTGGCAATGGGGTGGTCTATGGGTATAACGGTATCGCCCTCGGCAGGGACAGTTATTGCGATTTCAGGGTTGGCGGAAGAATCCCCATTGTATGTAGGGCTGAGGTGGAATGGGCCTTACGCTGTGATCTCTTCTGCAGTCTTGCTTGCAGTGATGTTTGCTTTAAGGGGGTTAGGGGTTTTAAGTATTTAAAAAAGAAGGAAATTACCTGTTTTGTGCGAAGTAAGAAAATCGGACTTGTTTTTGACTCAGGTTAAACTTGTATCACCAGAGGCGGTTCTGACTTAAATGAAAACGAATAATTTTAGACCAAAAGCTTACATTGTCCTGTTGCTCTCCTCATTGCTTTATGGCGGCAACCTGGTTGCCGCTAAGCTTTTGGCATCGAAGGTGCCGTTAGCGGCCTTAGCGGCAATCCGTGGCTATTTGGGACTATTGATCCTAATCCCCTTTGCTTACGGGCAGCTGAGGAAAGGTCCCAAACCCAGCGGGCGGGATATTCTTTTTTTGGCGGTTGTTGGGTTTTGTGGGATTACCGTGGCCTACCTGACCTTCCTCTGGGGGGTACAGTATAGTTCAGGGACCAACGCCTCAATCATTTTCGCCACAGGTCCTGCGGTGACCAATGGGCTGCTCGCCTTGGGGTGGAGGGTTAAACCCACCAAGCGGGGAGTCTTGGGGATTGTAATTTCTTTCA
>JAJYNB010000183.1 GCA_021786555.1 Bacillota bacterium
CACTTCAGACATAAAAAACCCGCCAGATAGAATTAACAGGAGAAAGAAAATAAGTTTGCTCATGGAAAACCTCTTCAATTTTGTCCAGGACCACTAAGCCAGCAGGCGTGGGAACAAGGAAATTGTCACCAATAAAAGTGTCAGTACCACCATGATTCCAGTGGTCAGCCAAGCCACCAGATTGAAGCCCCTTGAATTCACGTAATTCCCCATCAGGTCCCGGTTGTTGATCAACTGGAGCATGAAAATGAGAATAAAGGGCAGCATCATGCCATTAACCACCTGGGACCAGAGCATCACCTGAATCAAAGAGATATGCGGAATCAGAATGATTGCGGCCCCTACGACTATCAGGAAGGTATACAGCCAGTAAAACACCGGCGCTTCCTGCCAGGACTTATCGATACCAGCCTCAAAGCCAAAGGCCTCACATACGAAATAAGCTGTGGACAGAGGCAAGATAGACGCCGAAAACAGCGAAGCATTCAACAGACCAAAGCTGAACAAAATCGATGCCCAGTGCCCCGCCAGCGGAGCCAGGGCCAGGGCCGCGTCCTCGGCAGTCTCAATGTGAACGCCCGCCGCGTAAATCGTGGCGGCACAAGCCACAACGATAAACAAGGCCACAAAATCCACCATGAAGCAGCCCACAATGACATCAAGCCGGGAATACTTGTATTGGTCCACCCCGATGCCTTTTTCCACTACAGCGGACTGGATATAGAACTGCATCCAGGGGGCGATGGTGGTGCCAATCAGGCCAATCAGCATAGTGAGGTAATCACCCTTCAGGCTGAAGCTGGGCGTAACCATTTGCTGCAGCACCGAACCCCAGGGTGGATGGGCCATCCAGCCGGAAGCTACATAAGTGAGGTAAAGACCGGAAGCCACCAAAAACACCCGTTCCACTATTTTGTAGGAGCCTTTGACTACCATCCACCAGACCAGGAGGGCCCCCAGGGGAACCGCAACATACTTGCTCACACCGAGGATCTCAGTGCTGGCCGCCACACCGGCAAATTCCGAAACCGTATTGCCCAGGTTGCCCAGGAGCAGCGCCAGCATGACAGCAAGGGTGATCTTTACCCCGTACTTCTCCCGGATTAAATCCGCCAGCCCCTTGCCCGTTACCGCTCCCATGCGTGCGCTCATTTCCTGCACCACAATCAGAGCCAGCGTCATGGGGATAAAGATCCAAAGCAGCCTATAGCCGAAAGAGGCGCCGGCCACCGAATAGGTCGTGATACCGCCTGCGTCGTTGTCCACATTAGCTGTGATGATGCCGGGTCCCACTACTGCCAAAAACAGCAGCAAGCTGCGGATCGTTTTGTTTTTGCGCCATACGCTGGTCATTCACCCCACCTCCATCCCCGCAGCCTGGGCATAATCAAGGGCGAAAAAGTATCCAGACTGCTGCGGTCGGGCAATACTGTCTCCAAGACATCGTCCACAGTAATGATGCCCAGCAATACACCTGCGTCATCCACCACCGGTACGGCCAACAGGTTGTATTTGCTGACAACTTCAAATACCTTGTCATGGTCCGCGTGATGGTTGACCGTGACCACCCGCACCGACATGATTTCTCCCAAAGCAGCCCGCGGTTGGGAGACGATCAGGTCGCGCAGGGAGACCACACCCTGCAGTACTTTATCAGCATCCAGGACATAAAGGTAATAAATTGTCTCGGCGGAAGGAGCCAGTTCCCGCAATTGGTTGATGGTTTCTTCCGCTGTCATACCAGCGGAAAAGGAGATAAATTCGGTGGTCATCAAGGCCCCGGCCGTATCTTCCGGGTATTGCATCAACCCCATGACTTCCCGGGCTTCCTCGGGTTCCATCAGGTTCAGAAGTTCACTGGACTTTTCTTCCGGCAGCTCGCCCAGAATGTCCGCCGCCTCATCCGGCGCCATTTCTTCCAGGATATCAGAGGCCCTCTCACTGTCCATCTGCTCAATGATTTCCACCTGGGTGTCCAGGTCCAATTCCTCCAGGGCCTCGGCGGCAGTCTGGTTGTCCAGGTCATCGATAAACCCGCTCCGTTCCTGGCGGTCCAGGTTTTCGATAATGTCCGCAATGTCCACCGGGTGAAGCTGGCTGAGTCTGGACTGTTCTTGACTGAGCTGCAGGTTAGCCGTCCTGTTCTCCAGGGGCTTGATATACTGCCAGCCCACAAACTGATTGTTTTCCATGCTCCGGGTGAAAAAACTCATACCCAAACGCCGCAGAATACCGTTCAAGCCGATATCTACCGCGACCAGGATAATGTCGCTCATGTCGCCCAGGTTTACCCAGGACAATTTGATGTCATTGACCCGTACCAGCTTGGACCCTTTTAAGTCAATGATCTGTTTATCCAGCAGCCATTTGCCTACGTAAATCTCATCTTCCCGCAAAAGCTTAACGTTATCCGGGGCCAGCCCGCTCTTGAGCCTCAAACCCCTTTCGTCCCACTGCTCTATTTGGTTGATGTCGATATGGTCCTGCAGACCCTTGGCGAATTTAATACCCGAAACCCGCGGTGAAGCGCCGTCCCAGCGTACAGCCATATCGCGCAGCCTGCCCACCAGCCGGCCATCAACGTCATAAATCGGCTTATGCAAAACCTGACTGAAGAAAAATTCTCCTAAAACTTTTACCTGCACCACCGGCAATCCCTCCTTTTGTTCCCCGGTTGCCGGCTTCCTTGGTTAGGCGGTGGTTCGACAACCGGATTGATCTTATCGAGTTACCTAAGTTGGTACTAGGTCCGGCGTCCATAAAACCACCTCCGCCAATAGTATTACAAAAAACAAACTTCCCAATCATAGGGAAGTTTGTCAATGGCACAGCCAAAAACATATATTCCCTACTCGTTGAGTTTTGGCACGTGTACGGCTAGAGTGTTCATACTCAGCTACGTTAGGTAAAACCTTAATCCGGTAATACCTGGTA
>JAJYNB010000314.1 GCA_021786555.1 Bacillota bacterium
TCCGCTTTTTGAACATTGCGCAAGGTTCTGTTGAAGAATGCCGATACTACCTAATTCTTACGAAGGATCTTGGATACGGTGATATTTCTGAAACAAAACTTCTCTTGCAAGAGGTTAGTAAATTGCTGGAAGCATATTCTCGGGGCATTCTGAATTCTGACTACTGAATTCTGAGTACCTGAATAGTAACGGTATACTAATTAAATGGAGTTGATAGAAGTGCGGGATGAGTTTCTGCCCTACGCTTTACCCCTGATAGAAGAGGATGATATAGCTGAAGTAGTGGATACTCTGAAGTCGAACTGGATCACCAAAGGCCCCAAGACGGCTGAGTTTGAGCAAAGGTTTGCCGCCTATGTGGGGGCCAAGCATGCTGTTGCCTTAAACTCCTGCACCGCCGCCCTGCACCTGAGCCTGGTCTCATCAGACATTGGACCGGGGGATGAAGTGATAACCACCCCCATGACCTTTGCCGCTTCGGCCAACGTGGTGATTCACGCGGGAGCCACGCCTGTGTTTGCGGACATTGACCCGGTGACCATGAACATTGACGTCAATAAAATCAGGGAGAAGATTACACCCCGCACCAAAGCCATCATCCCGGTGCACATTGCCGGGCATCCCTGTGAAATGGAAGAAATCCTGGCTATTGCCAGGGAGCACAACCTCCTGGTGCTGGAGGACGCGGCTCATGCTGTATATACGCAGTATAAAGGAAGGATGGTCGGCTCCATAGGCAGCGCCACAGCCTTTTCCTTCTATGCCACCAAGAACCTGGTGACCGGTGAAGGGGGCATGGTCACAACGGACGATGCCGAACTGGCCGACAAGATCCGCGTTATCAGCCTGCACGGCATGAGCCGCAACGCCTGGAACCGCTACACGGCGGCGGGCTCGTGGTTTTATGAAGTGCTCTATCCGGGGTATAAGAACAACATGACCGATATCCAGGCGGCCCTGGGCTTGACCCAACTGGAGAAACTGGAAAGAATGCAGGGCTTGAGGCGGGAGATCGCGGCACGGTACAATGACGCTTTTAGCCAAACAGATGCGCTGGAAACTCCGGTGGAGCTGGACTATGCCCGGCATGCCTGGCATCTTTACATTATAAAATTAAACCTGGAGACACTCTCTATTGACCGGGCCCAATTCATCGAAGAGCTGAAGGCTGAGAAAATAGGCACCAGCGTACACTTTATTCCGGTACATCTGCACCCCTATTACCGGGAGAAGTTCGGTTACAAGCGGGGGGATTACCCGCAGGCCGAGGGGACCTTTGACCGGATTATCTCCCTGCCGCTGTATCCCAGGATGAGCAAGGAGGATGTCAGCGACGTAATCGCGGCGGTGCGGGGGATAGTGGAGCGGTCCCGCCGTTAAGGGCGGGACGGTTCAAGTTCCCAGTTCAGGACCAAAGGAGTCAGGGAAGCTATATGGATAACAGTTCTTTGGAACGGCTGCCAAGGCAGGAAACAGTGAGCTATCCTCGTTGGCAGCTGATCTCAAAAAGGATGCTGGATGTGATCGCGGCGGGGGCGCTGCTTGTTCTCGCATCCCCCTTCTGGTTGGTTATTGTATGCTGGATCCGGCTGGACTCGCCGGGCCGGGCTATCTTCCGCCAGACCCGTATCGGGCTTGGCGGCAGGTCCTATACCATATATAAGTTCCGCACTATGGTACAAAACGCCGACGCGCTGTTTAAAGCCAAGCTGGACGAAGTGCAGGAACTGGACGGTTTCGTCTTTCAGGAGAAGGACGACCCGCGCATCACCCGCAGCGGCAGCTTCCTGCGCAAGACCAGTCTGGATGAACTGCCCCAGCTGCTCAACATTTTGCTGGGCAGCATGAGCCTGGTGGGCCCGCGCCCGGAGATTCCTGAAATTGCCAGGCTTTATACGCCGGAGCAGCGAAAAAGGCTGAATGTGCTGCCGGGAGTGACAGGGCTGGCCCAGATCAACGGGCGCAGTGAACTGACCCTGGGCGAAACCATGGCCTATGACCTGGAGTATGTGCGGAACTGGAGCTTCCTGCTCGACCTGAAGATATTATGGAAGACAGTTTTTGTGGTGTTGTCAGGCAGGGGGGCCTATTGAGCCGATTCCCCCAAAACATAAAAAGAGCGCCTTTCCCGTCCCGCGGGAAAGGCGCTCTTTGCTGTCAGCGCAAGTGCTGTTTGAGGAGCGGGAACAGCTGGTTGGCGGTGGCGGCGTCCTTGACCCAATACAGGGACCAGGCGCCAATCCCGCCCAGGTGGTACTGGTCCAGCAGAGCAAGTTTCTGGGCCCAGCTTTGCGGGTCATCGTAATAGACTGTGTGGGAAACTCCGGCGATGTCAATATAGTTGAAATAAGGTATGCCCACAGGGTCGTCCGGGGCTGTAAGGCGCTGCGGGGTAATCCCGAACAGGGTGGCGGTGTTTAAGGCGGTGGAGAGGTCGATGCCTTTCGGGGCGTAACCGCCTCCGGGCAAGGCTGACCAATCCCTGCCGTAGTAAGGAATGCCCAGGAGGACCTTACTCATATCCACCCCCTGGCTCTCGGTGTAGGACAAAATATCTTTAACCCAGGCTAAGGGGGCAATTGGACCCGGGCTGGAGGTACTGTGGTCGTATGTCATGATGTTTAGATAGTCTACGGACTGCGCCAGGTCGTGGTAATTGAACTGGGTAGACCAGGTCTGGCCCGCGGTGCGGGACATGACCGCCATGACCACCATCTTGTTGTTGGAGCGCATGCTGCTGTACAGGGACTGCATGAACTGGGTGAGATAGGGCCCGTCCTGCTGGCTCATAAACTCGAAGTCAATCAGCACACCGTCCGCTCCGATGGACTGGATGCGCTGGAGAAGCTGACTGATGAGGTTGGCCCGGGCCGCCGGGTTTTGCAGCATGGAGTCTATGGGCGCGCTGCTGGCCCAGGAGGAATTGAT
>JAJYNB010000330.1 GCA_021786555.1 Bacillota bacterium
AGCAGGAGCAGAAGAAAGACTTTCACCAGCCGATACCGGCATTTCAGAAACCCTCAAAACCGTCGTGGACTCCACCACCAACCTGTGGTATTCTTCCTTGCAGCGTACCAAGGACCTAAGCAAACACCTGGCCAAAGGCAAAAACCATATTGAGCTTCCGCCCACTGACACTTTTCCCAGTAAGGCAGAAATCGTCCAACCGGAGTCCGGATCCGAGGACAACACCGAGGCAAAAACAGACGACGTTGCCAACGAACATTAATTAATACCCCGGGCAGTTGACCCGGGGTAACTACTTAATTGCCGGTTCCTATACAGGAATTCAGAATTCAGTAGTCAGAATCTTGAATTCCCCGAGATGACAGGCCGTTCTCATTCTGACTCCTGACTCCTGACCCGTTAGAATTACCCTCAAGAAAACAGTTTGCTTACTGACAAGTCTTCATGGATACGGATAATCGCCTCTCCTAACAGCGGTGCCACCGACAGAATCTTTATTTTAGAATGTTTCTTTTCCTCCGGCAGCTTTATGGTATTCGTGATAACAACTTCCTTGATGACCGATTTCTCAAGCCTTTTCAGGGCCGGCCCGGAAAGTACTGGATGAGTGCAGCAGGCATAAACTTCTTTTGCTCCCCGTTCCATCAGCGCGGCAGCGCCTTGGGTAATGGTACCTGCCGTGTCAATAATATCATCAATCATGATTACTGTCTTATCTTTCAAATCGCCGATGATATGCATGATTTCGGCCACGTTCGGTTCCGGGCGGCGCTTATCAATGATAGCGATGGAAGCGCCAATCCGTTCCGCCAGATCCCTGGCCCTGGTAACTCCCCCCAGGTCAGGTGACACCACAACGACATTTTGCAGCTGCTTGCTTAAAAGGTATTCGGACAGAATCGGTACGCCGGGAAGGTGATCGACAGGTATATCAAAAAAACCCTGAATAGCCGGCGCATGGAGGTCCATGGTCACTACTCTTCTCGTACCGGCCGTAGTTAACACATTAGCTAACAGTTTTGCAGTAATGGGGTCCCTGGCCCTGGTTTTCCTTTCCTGACGCGCATAGCCATAATAAGGAATAACCGCCGTGATTCTCCGTGCAGAGGCCCTGCGCAAAGCGTCAATCATAATAAGAAGTTCCATGATGTTGTCATTGACCGGAGAGGACGTGGGTTGAACCACAAACACATCGGCGCCCCGGACACTCTCGTCAATGGCAATACTGATTTCACCATCACTGAACCGCTTTACGTTGGCCGCCCCCAACTCCACCCCCAGATACTCGGCAATCTCCAAAGCCAAATCGGGGTTGGCGTTACCACTGAAAATTTTTAGCCTGCGCACACTCATTTGATTAGGGACCTCCTGTATACCTGTTATTTTTTGCTGACACTAACCCAGTTTTGAATATTCACCTGTTTATTGCGGGCCACCCCAAGGCTGTCCGGTGGAACATCTTTAGTAATGGTAGAGCCTGCCGCTATCATAGCGCCGCTTCCAACTTTAACCGGCGCCACCAAATTTGTATTACTACCGACAAAGGCTCCGTCCCCGATTTGGGTGTGGGATTTGGTCTTGCCATCATAGTTACATGTGATGGTACCGGCGCCCACGTTAACATTCCTGCCCACATGGGAATCCCCTATATAACTAAGATGCGGTATTTTGCTCCCCTCGTCAATAAAAGATTTCTTAATTTCTACAAAATCCCCAATCTTGACATTGGCTCCCAGGATCGTATCCGGCCTTAGGTAGGCAAAGGGTCCTATTATACAACCATCGCCAATAACTGTATCCTTAGCCACAGAATTCTCCATTACAACCCTGTTACCCACAGAGACATTTATTAACCTGGATTGGGGTCCAATGGTGCATTCTTCCCCGATAGCAGTATTTCCCTGCAGCAGACAAAAAGGTAGTATTACAGAATCGCGGCCCACGCTGACTCCCGAATCTATGTAGGTGGTAACGGGATCAACAACGGTTACCCCTTCCGCCATCAGCCTTTGAATGTTTGCAAAGTTCATCACTCTGGCGGCTTCCGCCAATTGTTCTCTTGAATTGATACCTTGAATCTCCCGTTCGTCGCTGCAAACCAGTCCCTCAACCCTTTCCCCTGCTTCGACCGCCATAGCTACTAAATCGGTAAGGTAATACTCCTTTTGAGCATTTTCGGGTCTGAGTTTGGTTAGACCCTCAAATAAGAACCGTCCAGAGAAGCAATAAGTGCCGCTATTGATTTCCTGGATTGCTCTCTGTTCCACAGTAGCATCGTTGTCCTCAACAATCTGCACTACCATGCTGTCTGAACTGCGGACTATCCGGCCATAGCCTGCAGGGTCCGACAACACCGCGGTCAAAACAGCTACTTTGGCTCCTGCCTGATGCCGGCATTCAACTAACTTATTTAATGTCAAGGGGGTCAGCAGCGGTGTATCTCCGCTCACTACCAACACCGCTTTATCATGATCGACCGCATTCTTGGCTTTGAGCACCGCGTGACCGGTCCCAAGCTGCTGTTCTTGATAAACATATTTTAGCGTGGAACCTAAAGTCTGTTCAACCATCTCCCGCCCGTGACCTACAACGACTGTGATATCATCGATCCCCGCGTCACGCAGCGCCTGAACTACATGGGCAACTAACGGTTTACCACAAATCTGATGCAGGACCTTAGGTGTGTTCGACTTCATCCTGGTCCCTTTACCCGCTGCCATAACAATAGCGGCAACTCCACCCATGCCAAAACCTCACTTCCTGCCTCTGTTTATAGTGTTTCCAGGGTGCGCGCCTGCTCATCCTCAAGACCAAGGCTAAATATTCGAGATTTCTCATCTAATTCCTTTTTATCTTTAATTCTGCTTAAAAGAAAAAGAGCCTTCCCAGGCTCGAAAGTGACAAAGCTTAGTTTAGAT
>JAJYNB010000153.1 GCA_021786555.1 Bacillota bacterium
CCGATCTTACCGTGCCGTTTCCTGCTGACCGCCAGATTGATGCAGTGGTTAACAGCTTGAAACAGTATGTGCCATCCAGGCGAAAAACCTATGACAGATACAACGGGAAACTCCAAATGTTATTAAGCAGGGCGTTAAGCGAAGCGGGTCTTATCAGCAAAACCTATTGGCTTGCCAGTGCGGCGCTTTTTGTCGTGGGTTATCTGCTGCTTTACAGAGCCAACAGCCAATATTATGGGGTTGCAGTTCTTGCTCCTCTGCCCTTTATCCTGGGTCTCATAGAAGTGTTTAAGGGCAGAGAGCAGGGGGTTCTGGAAGTGGAGCTGACCTGTAAGATGTCAGCCAGAGAGCTCATGCTGTCGCGGTTAGTTGTCATCGGTTTGTACAGCGCCCTGCTCAATACTCTTTTTTCCGCTGTTACGGGTTTGATCATGCCTGAAGCGGTTGTGTGGAAAATCTTGCTGGCCTGGATTGCTCCCTTTACCTTTACATCAGGCCTGGCTCTTTGGTTTGCCATGAGGCTGCGGGGCGGGTTTGCGGTGACGGCGGCGCTCTCTGTTTGGATGGTGGCGGTGTTGGCGGTCCTGTCCTCCCAACCGGCCCTGCAGTTCCTGGCCCGGCTTGATGCTCTGGTTTACCTCATTGTCAGCGGCTTAGGCGCGATACTCTTTCTGGTTCAGATACGCCTCAGCTTACGACGCCACCAACTTTATTTCGAGCGGAGGGTTGCACTTGAAGCTGATTATTGACAATCTTAGCAAAGAATTTAAAGGAAACTTTGCGGTTCACAACTTCCAGGCGGAATTGACGGAAGGGGTATATGGGCTGCTCGGCCCCAACGGTTCGGGCAAGACCACCTTGCTGCGGCTGCTGGTCGGTGTGTTGAAGCCTAGCCGCGGCAGGGTTCTGGTTGACGGGCAGGATATCGAGGTGATGGGCGACAAGTACCGGGATATGCTAGGTTATCTGCCCCAGGATTTTGGCGTATACAGAAACTTTAGCGCCAAAAGGTTTTTGGCCTATATTGCCGCATTAAAAGATATCAAAAAGGAACTGGTTGAACAAAGGGTGGAGGAAACACTTAAGCTTGTTAACCTTTGGGAGGAAAGGGACAAAAAGCTGGGTAAGTTTTCCGGTGGGATGAAACGGCGGTTGGGGATTGCCCAGGCCCTGTTGAATGATTCCAGCATACTTATCCTGGATGAACCCACAGCGGGGCTTGACCCCAAAGAACGGGCGAGACTGAGAAATATTATTTCTGAATTGTCCAGAGATAGAATTGTGCTGTTTTCGACCCATATTGTTTCTGATATTGAGTACATTGCCAAAGAAGTTATGCTGATCAAACAAGGTGGACTGATTCGAAAGGACGATCCCCAAAATATCATGCAAGAGATTGAGGGCAAAGTGTGGACTGCTACCGTACCGGAGCGCTCCTTGGCGGAGCTTCAGAGGCAGTTCTGTGTCGGCAACATCATGCAGCGTCCGGATGGGGTTGAAGTCCGGGTGATAGCGGCTGAAAAGCCCTTACTAAACGCCCAGTCAGTGGCGCCAAGGTTGGAGGACATCTATCTTTACTATTTTGAAAGTGGGACGGAGGAACAATGGATATCTTAAAGCACGAGCTGTACAAGATTTTTGCGCGGAAGTCACTTTATCTTGCGGCGCTTTTCTTCTTGCTCATCTTCGGACTCTACGCCTACGGGCTGCCAGGCGATCCTGCAATTAACCGCCAGCTTGCCAATTATCTTGGGGCAGTACAGGGGCCGGTTACCGCGCAAAAGGTAAATATTGCTGAACAAGGTCAAAAAGAGTACGAAAATCACCCAGAGAATTATGCCACTGGTCTCAAGGCTCTCCCCGGTGGGGGTACCAGTGTGAAGATTACTCCTGAGGGGATGGCGAAGATAGAATTTTATGGCACTATTTTAGGCATGAATGCACAAATCAGGGACCGCAGCGCTGCTCTTGCAGAGCTGAGTAACGAAATCAATAGCTTGGCAAAGGCCAACAGCGCCAATACGTTTGACTACAGGACAAAGGCCTTGGAATACCAAATGCTGAAAAATACAAATCTGCCGGTGGTTGGTTATTCCGGGGGGTGGGGGCAAGGCATTGATTTTATTCCCACGTTCGGTTGGGTTTTCATGGGGGCTTTGATTTTGCTTGGGCTTTCACCTGTATTTTCCGAAGAGTACTCCACCGGCATGGCCTCTATCATCTTGAGCAGTAAACACGGCAAAGGAAAAGTAATTACGGCAAAAATCCTGGCAACCTGCATTTACATCACCGGCCTGGTTCTCTTCTTTGCCATAGTCAATATGGCCACATGCTTTTTGGTTTTGGGAACGCACGGGGGCGGGTACCCTTTGCAAAACATTTATTTATACCGTGCATCTCCCTATGCGTTGACGCTTGCCCGTTATTTTACTTATGAGATTTTGGTATCCTTGGCCGGGAGCATTGCCTTTGGACTTTTGGTCCTACTGATATCGTCCGTAAGCCGGTCAGCCTTGATTCCCCTCTTCGCCGGAGGTGTGGTATTTGCGACTCCACTCGCTTTGCCGAAGTTAGGGATTAATATTGCCTGGCTCAACCGCCTGTGTGAATTGAGTTACAGTGAAGTCATGAGGGTCAAGAATCTCTTCATCACTTTTAAGGTCTATGATTTTTTTGGCAGGCCTGTCATGTACTTGGATGTTGTGCTCCTCGCTATGGTCATCTACTCCATTGTCAGTGTCTGGTTGACCTATTATACGTTTAAACGTCACCAAGTGAGTTGAGGCGGATGCCGTTACGTCCGGCCTGTACTATAGTTCACTTAAGGCACCATAGGGGTATCTGGTAGGATAGTGTCCCAAAGCAAAGAATGCCCGGGTAAAAATGGAGCAAAATCAACAGTGTCAGGGGGACTGTC
>JAJYNB010000239.1 GCA_021786555.1 Bacillota bacterium
TAAACTTATAAACCTCTTCCAGCAGTACGTCCCTGCACTGTTTAAAGATTGTTGTGTTGGAAGCGTCTTTCAAACCTTCGATGAAGCTGTCCACCTTGGGTGATTTGATGCCGACAAGGTCGTAGCCCACGCTCATATTAAACATGAAGCGGCGCTCATCCAGGCCAAAAATTTCTTTTTGCAGCACATGAAGCATAAACCAGGCCTTGATATACTCCTCAAAAGCACCCTCAATGGACAGTTCGGTGGACCATTCCGTGTTGTAGCACTCATCCTCCGCCCTGATGCAAGGTTTGGGAAACTCCAGTTTGTCAAGGATCTGGACGGTTTTCAACTCGAAGAACCTGCTCCCGCTCAGGTAGGAGGCGATGATGTTTTGAGCCAGTTGGGTGTTGGGCCCTGCCGCCGGACCTACCGGTGTATCAATTTTTTCGCCGAACAGCTTGAGATGGTTGGCGCTGCTCTTTTGATAGAACTTGTCTGCAGCAATGCCGAAGATAGTTTGGTTTTGCTCATATTCCTGGAGTACCCAGGCCAAAAGTTTCTCAAAGGGGATTTGTCTCATCATGTCGCTCATTCTATCCACTCCCTTAAAGCAGTAATCTTCACCCAGCATTTTGCTTGGACAGGCATGTGTTGTGAATATTGCAAAAATCATGCCAAGGGTGGGCCTGCGGGGTAACAGGACTCGCGGCAAATCACGCTGGCGGACTTGCCCCTGCATTCTGTGCAAGTAGTCCAAAAATCTGCATCAAAATGATACTGTCTCTTGGGTAAGGCCCTGCAGCAAGCGAATAAAACGGGGTCCCGGCCACGTCTCACTTTGATACATATGTCCACTTTTGGAGTTTCATACCCCCGGTACCGTTTGCCTAGACGAAGGTCTTGGTCTCCGCAATATTATACTCTTTGATCTTTCTGTACAAGGTAGCCCGGCTGATGCCGAGCAGCTTGGCCGCATCTCCTTTGTGTCCGTCGCTGTTGGCCAGGGCCAGAGCCTGGGTGATGGCCTCCCGTTCCATTACTCTCAGATTGAGGGAAGTATCCCCCTTGGCGGGCTTGACTTCGCCCTTAATCCGTTTCGGCAGGGACTCTGCCGTAAGGTATTCCCCAACTGTCAGGGTAACGCAATATTCAATTACGTTGCCCAATTCGCGTACATTGCCAGGCCAGGAGTACCGGTTCAGGATTTCAGCCGCCTGAGCCGTAAACTCCCGCACCTTTTTGCCGGTAACTTCACAGTAGTAGTCAAGATAAAACCGGGTGAGGATCGGAATATCTTCCTGCCGTTCCCGCAGGGGCGGAATATTGAGCGGAATAACATTCAAGCGGTAATACAAATCTTCCCGGAACTCGCCGGTCTGCACCATCTTGTCCAGGTCACGGTGAGTTGCCGCGATTACCCTGACGTCCACCGGGATTGAGCGGGAACTGCCGATGCGCTCCACCCGCCTCTCCTGCAAAACCCGCAGCAGCTTGACCTGCAGGTGCAGAGGCATATCGCCAATCTCGTCGAGAAAAATAGTCCCGTTATGGGCCAGTTCAAATTTACCCAGTTTCCCGCCCCGTTTCGCGCCGGTAAAAGCGCCTTCCTCATAGCCGAAGAGTTCGCTTTCCAGCAGATTTTCCGGGATGGCGCCGCAGTTCAAGGCGATAAAGGTGTTGTTTTTGCGTTTGCTGCTCTGGTGTATGGCCCGGGCCAGCAGTTCCTTGCCAGTGCCGCTTTCCCCCTGGATGAGTATGGTGGAATTACTCGGCGCCACCTTAAGGGCCATTTCCTTTAGTTCCTGCATTTTGGCGCAATTGCCGATAATCTGGGAAAAGTGGGTTTCTATCTCGCTCACGCTGGCGTCCTTAATCAGTTTCTTGATTTGCTGCATATCTTTAAGCGTAATCACCGCGCCTTCAATATTCCCATCCTTCTTGATAGGCACAGCATCACAGTATAGCTGCGCTGCCACACGCCTGCCTTTGATTTGCCCGGAAAACTGTTCACCGTTTTCGATGGATTTCCACAGCTTCTTGTCATCCAGGAGTTGGGACAGGGACATCTCCTGCTCTGCGTCGATGTCCAGCATTTTGGCGCCCAGGGCGTTAAAATGCGTCACCGTTTTTCGGTCATCAACCAACAGAATCCCGTCATGGAGCAGGTTCAGCACGGTGAGCAGCTGGTTTGTCAGCAGTTCCCGCTGCCTGTTCTGGTCGTTTTCGACGATTTTTCCCACCAGCAGTTCCGCCATCTTGTCCAGGAACTTCAGCAGGGATTCTTTATTGTCCATGAGACGTTTCGACTGCGCTTCATCAAAACAGACCAGGCCGATTACACCGACAATTTGCTCTTCTACCCGGATTGGCAGGGCCACCTCGGCAAATTCAAGACAGTTGCCGCAGCAGATACAGGGCCGGCACAGTTCATTAAACCCCGGGTTGTCGATGATTACCGGCTTGCCGGTGCGCAGCACGTGGCGGTATACAAAGCCGTCATCCATGGCACGGTCGCAGCGGCTGCTGTATTTGCCGGTGCCGGCTATTCTAACCAGGTCCGCATCGGCAATTTCCACTTCGATTTTCAGCGCCGCTGCGATGGCCTCAGCGGTTTGCTGCACCGTAGTTTTTATGTCCCGCAGTTGATACATCACCAACACCTCAAAATCCTTCTCTCAAGTACAACTTTACAGGTGGTCAGAATTCAGTAGTCAGAATACTTCGGGATGATAAACCGTTTTCTCATTCTGACTCCTGAGTAGTAACAATTTGAATTAACTTTCTTTTTCTTTATTCGTCAAATTGAGACTATCTCCTACTCAACAAGTAGATTAATGTCTTATTTTGAGACAATAAACCATCAACGGCGCCCAAAGAGTTGAAAAAAGGAAGCAACATGTACCCCCGGGAGACCGAGACTTC
>JAJYNB010000055.1 GCA_021786555.1 Bacillota bacterium
TCCGATCTTGTGATGTGCTTTTGGCTCTGGGCGTTAGGTTTGATAACAGGGTTACCATGGGACGTCCTGAAGCCTTGGCGCCTGATGCAGTAATAATACATGTGGATGTGGACCCAGCCGAGATCGGCAAAATCATTCAGGCCAAGATTCCTATTGTCGGGGACGCCAAGTATGTTCTTGGCGAATTGGCTGAACGGATAGAGGCGCAGGAAATTGATGCTTGGTTGGAGCAGATTTCTGTTTGGCGCAAAGAGTATCCTTTGCGATATGAAGCCGAAGGCCAGATTAAACCCCAGTATGTTATTCAACAGATATTTGAAATAGCGGGGGACAGGGCCATTATCGCTACCGAAGTGGGCCAGCATCAAATGTGGACAGCCCAGTACTACCAATTCAGCAAAGCCAGAACCATGATTACGGCGGGCGGTTTGGGGGCAATGGGTTTCGGCCTGCCGGCGGCGATCGGGGCACAGGTGGGCAACCCTGAAGCGATTGTAGTCGACATTGCGGGGGATGGCAGCATTCAAATGAATATTCAGGAGCTGGCCACCATTTCTCAGTACAATCTGCCGGTCAAGGTAATTATCCTCAACAATGGCGTCCTTGGCATGGTCCGTCAGTGGCAAGAGCTATTTAATGATAAACGGTACAGCCAGATCCAACTGGTGGGCAATCCCGATTTTGTCAAATTGGCTGAGGCTTATGGCATCAAGAGTTACCGTGTAACAGACCCGGACCAGGTCCCCAGTGTTTTGCAGGAGGTTATTGCTTACTCCGGACCGGTAGTAGTGGAATTTGTCATACCACCCGAGGAAAACGTGTTTCCTTTTGTGCCGGAGGGTAATCCCATCACCGAGATGCTGGGGAGGTAGGAAAATGCGTCATACACTCACAATCTTAGTAGACAACCACCCAGGGGTGTTGGCCCGGGTTTCCGGTTTATGGAGCCGCAGGGGTTACAACATCGAAAGCCTCACTGTCTGTGAGACAGAAAATCCGGAACTCTCACGCATGACTATTGTGGTAGGCGGTGATGACTGGGTTATCGAGCAGGTGACCAAACAGCTCCACAAACTTGTTGTTGTTCACAAAATTTCCGATATTACCAGTGAACCTGCGGTTGAGCGAGAACTGGCTCTGATTAAGCTGCGGGTCAGGGCTGAAAACAGGGTGGAAATCTTTCAGACTATTGATATTTTCCGGGCCAGGGTCGTTGATATGGGCCGAAACAGCCTGACAGTCGAGGCAACAGGGGATAGAGACAAGATTGATGCTTTGGTTAAAACCTTAAGACCTTATGGTATAGTAGAAATGGCCAGGACAGGGCTAGTAGCGCTTGTGCGCGCCGAAGCAAACTAATAAGTGTAAGTACTCAGGAGTCAGGGGTCAGGAGTCAGAATGAGAAGACGGTTTATCATCCAGGGGTGTTCTGAATTCTGACTACTGAATTCTGAATACCTGAATCAATTAAACTTTATAGGGAGTGTTTTTTAAGTGGCAAGGATGTATTACGATGCTGATGCGAATCTGGACTTACTAGCAGGAAAAACCGTGGCAGTGATGGGATTTGGCAGCCAGGGGCATGCCCAGGCGCAGAATCTGGCCGACAGCGGGGTCAAGGTAGTTGTAGGCCTGAGAGAGGGCAGCAAGAACTGGGCCAATGCCGAGGGGGCCGGGTTGAAAGTAACCACTGTGGCCAAGGCAGCCCAGGAAGCGGACATGATTCAAATTCTCCTGCCTGACGAGACCCAGGCCAAGGTTTACAGGGAAGAAATTGCTCCATATCTGACTCCCGGCAAGTCCCTGGTGTTTTCACACGGCTTTAATATCCACTTTGGCCAGATTGTGCCTCCGGCTGATGTAGACGTGTTTATGGTGGCGCCTAAGGGACCGGGTCACATGGTACGCCGGGTTTACACCGAAGGCGCTGGGGTCCCTGCCCTGATTGCGGTGCATCAGGACGCCAGCGGCAAGGCGCGGGATTTGGCCCTGGCTTATGCTAAAGGAATTGGTGCTGCCAGAGCTGGAGTATTGGAAACCAGCTTCAGGGAAGAAACAGAAACTGACCTGTTCGGCGAGCAGGCTGTGCTTTGCGGCGGCGTTTCCGAATTGATTAAGGCAGGCTTTGATACTCTGGTCTCGGCGGGTTACCAGCCTGAGATTGCCTATTTCGAGTGCCTGCATGAGATGAAGCTCATTGTAGATTTGATTTATGAAGGCGGCATCAGCCGGATGCGCTATTCTATCAGCGATACTGCCCAGTATGGGGACATGATTACCGGGAAGCGCATCATCACTGAAGAGACCCGTAAGGAAATGAAAAAGGTACTGGACGAAATCCAAACCGGCGAGTTTGCCAAACGCTGGCTGCTGGAAAATCAGGCCAACAGACCGGCCTTCAACGCTATGGCCAAACAAGGGGAAGACCACCTGATTGAGAAGGTAGGCAAGGAACTGCGGGGCATGATGTCGTGGCTTAAGAAGTAGGAGTTTGGGGTCAGAAGTCAGGAGTCAGGAGTCAGAATTCAGAATTCAGGGGCCGGAAATTGGGATGATCGGAGTCAGTTGGGGACCGGATCTTGATTGACCTTACTCAGAGTCAGTTGGAGCGGTCCTTGCTGGGATGAGGCTGGCTCCTTCCGGCCTCGATGCCATAAATTCTGGGGCGGTTTTTTGATTCATTACTACCCTGAAACGGTGTAGCATTCCTGGTCCAGAAGGCCGGGGAGGGGATAACAAGACAAAATCTTGTGGGGGGTTATGGGTTGAAACAGATTTATATTTTTGATACCACCCTGCGGGACGGTGAACAATCCCCCGGGGTGGCTTTAAACATGGTGGAAAAACTGCAGATAGCCAGGCAGCTGGCCCGGCTCGGCGT
>JAJYNB010000336.1 GCA_021786555.1 Bacillota bacterium
CCTATCCCGCCGTAAACCACCAGGTTGTCCGGCGCTTCGGCCACCTCAGGATCCAGGTTATTCCGGATCATCCGGTAAGCCCCTTCAATCTGCCAGTTCTTGCACGTAAGCTCTGACCCCCGGGGGGCCCTAATTATCTTGTTCAAAATTCTTGCCTCCTACAATTGGACTATTAAATTATACGTTTGGCAAATGTAAGGGAGCAGGCGCTTATGTGCAAGATATTAGACCCCCACCATTCTCACAGGGGTCACTAGCTGCAGATTACTTATCCTGCTGGTACAATCCCTGCCTATGGGCAGTAAGATAATTCATGCAAAAGGAATCCTTCCCTAAAAGAGCCCGTGCCCCATGCACGAACCCCATCATGGTCCTGTCCAAGGGGTCAAGGATATAAGCATCCATCCCCATGGTCATGGTCTCAACCATAAACAGCTGATTTAATACCTTACGGTTGGGCAGCCCGTAGGACACGTTGCTCAGGCCGCAGACCTTATGTACATTGGGATAATCCCGGCTGATTAAGCCCACAGTTTCCAGCACCTCCACGCCCGCCTGGTCCCCGGTGCTGACTGGTTTTACCAGCGGGTCAAAGTAGATGTCATCCTCAGGAATACCCGCTGCAGTCAAATCGTGGTGCAGTTTTCTAACTACCCGCAACCTGTCCCCGGCAGTTTCGGGCATGCCCATATCATCCATGCACAGAGCAACAATCTTGGACTTGTACTGCTGTGCCAATGGTTGGATTTGGGCGTAGCGCTCTGCTTCGCCAGTAATGGAATTAATCATGGGCTGTCCGTACTTGGCCAAAGAGAGCCCCCTCTCAATGGCCTTGGGGTTAGGACTGTCAATGCAGAGGGGAAGTTTGCTCACCTCTTGCACGGTATTAACCAGCCACTCCATGGTTTCTATTTCGTTAAATACCTGGGTGCCGCAGTTGACATCCAGATAATTAGCGCCGGCTTGTTCCTGCTCCACGGCTATCTTTTGAACATAGGCGGCGTCTTTGCTTTCCACCGCAGCCTGAATGGCTTGGCGGCTGGTGTTAATCAGTTCCCCGATTATCAGCACTGTCATATCCTCCCCTTAGACTCTGTAAACTTATGCTTACTGCGCCAAGGTCTTGCACAGGTCGGTTGCGGTTGCGGCATCGCTGGCGAAGCCGTCAGCTCCAATTTGCTCAGCAAAGCTTCGGTTTACCGGAGCGCCGCCCACGATAACCTTCACCTTGTCACGCAGGCCTGCCTCCTTAAGGGCATCAACAGTATCCTTCATTTTCAGCATGGTTGTGGTTAGAAGAGCTGACATGCCCACCACATGAGGATTGTGTTCCTGTACCGCCTTAACGAAATCGGCAGGGGCCTGGTCCACACCCAGGTCAACTACTTGGAAACCGGCACTTTCCAGCATCATAACCACCAGTTTCTTGCCGATATCATGTAAATCCCCCTTCACTGTGCCGATTACCACTTTACCGGCGGAAGGCATGTTGGTATCGGCGATAAGGGGTTTTACCAGCTCTATCCCTGTACTCATGGCCCGCGCCGACATCATCACCTCCGGCACGAACATATCTCCGGCTTTAAAGCGGACCCCAACCACGTTCATTCCGGCCATAAGACCTTGGTTGATTATTGCAATAGGATCCACCTGCTCGTCGATCATTGTTTGGGTCATCTTTTTAACCGTCTCAAAATCGCCTGCAATCACTGCTTCAGCCATGTTACCAAAACTGTTCATTCTTAATTCCTCCTGTGTTGATAATGAATTTCTTTACTCTACTTCCAGCCTGAAAGCAACAGTGTGAGTTGGATTGCCATACCTCCTGAAAAATATTATTGCGAGAATTGTGCCAGAGGGGATTTTTGTACCCTTCTTTGTTAGGTCATTTCCCTCAGCGCCGTGTCCACCAGCAGATTCTCCCGAATGATTTGCATTGCCTTTTCAATGTCCAGATAAACTACCCGGTCTTCTTTCAATTTGGGAATCCTCTTTCTTGCCGCCTGGTAAACGGCCTTACATCCCTTCCCAGGCGTGCCTCCCCGTAAGTCGATCCCTTGTAAGGAGCAAAGCAACTCAATGGCCAGCACATATTGCACATTTTCCAAAATGCTGCGAGCCTTGCGGGCAGCCGTGGTGCCCATACTGACATGGTCTTCCTGGTTGGCGGAGGTTGGAATCGAGTCTACACTTGCCGGATGAGCAAGCACTTTGTTCTCGGAAACCAGGGAAGCCGCTGTGTACTGGGCAATCATATAACCGGAGTTAAGACCGCCTTTTTCGGTTAAGAAGGCCGGTAACCCGCTTAAATTCGGATTAACTAACCGTTCAATCCGCCGCTCCGCAATATTTGCCAGTTCGGACAAGGCAATGCCGAGAAAATCCATCGCCAAGGCTACCGGTTGCCCGTGAAAATTACCCCCGGAAATCACTTCTCCTGCATCAGGGAAAAGCAGCGGATTATCGGTCACGGAGTTGATTTCTACTTGCAGCACGCCTTTGACATACCCCACAGCATCCCTGGACGCCCCATGCACCTGAGGCATACAGCGCAAAGAGTACCCGTCCTGCACCCGGCCATGATTGGCCTGTTCCAGGATCTTACTGCCGGCCAGCATCTCACGAAGGGCAGCAGCACTTGATATCTGTCCTTTATGTGGTCTAACGGCTTGGATTTTCGGATCAAAGGCGGCTGGAATCCCATCCAGCGCCTCTACGGAAAGTGCCCCCACGATGTCAGCAGTTAAAACAAGGCATTCCGCATCATAGCAAACCAAAGAACCAATTGCGGTCATCACCTGAGTACCATTGATTAAGGCCAGTCCTTCTTTGGCCTGCAGCTGGACGATGGTGATTCCCGCCTTGTCCATGGCCGCTTTGCCCGGCATGCGGACATCACGATAAAACGCTTCGCCCATACCGATCATCACCAAAACCATATGGGACAACGGAGCCAAATCACCGCTCGAACCAACGGAACCCTTTTCCGGAATCACAGGGTGAACGCCCCGGTTCAGCATATCCAGCAATATTTGCACGACTTGCGGGCGGATACCGGAATGTCCTTTCGCTAAAGCATTGGCCCGCAGCAGCATAATGGCTCGCACAACTTCGACGGGAAACGGATTGCCCACAGCCGTAGCATGGCTCATGATCAGATTCTTTTGCAGCTGTTCAGTCTGATCGTCGCTAATCACCACATTGCTGAATTTGCCAAAACCCGTTGTAATACCGTATACGACCTTTTTATTATCCACCAGGGATCTTACCATTTGGTAAGACCGCTCCATACAGGTGATACCTTCGGCGCTGAGACGCCCTTCGGCATTGTGACGGGCAACTGCAACGACATCCTCCAGGGTTAAACTGTTACCGTCAAGGCAGACGATCTTTTTTGCCACCTCAATTCGTGTTTCACATGCTTGTTCCATCATTAATCCTCCAACTAAGACAAGTGCAGCGTGCGTCATGAATATGGGTTATTCCGCCTATCCAAGCCTGGCACTGGCCGCCTTCAAGATCCGCTCGATCTGTTCTTTAACCTCTGCCGGGACAGGTTCCGGATGATGATGCTCCATCAGGTACTTCAGTTTTTCCCTGGCCCGTTCTGCCATCGTTTGGCTGCCGTTCAAGGTCCAATTTTCATAGTTGTTAAAGTCGGACAAATCCGGCTGCCAGTTCTCCCGGAAATACTGGGCGGTATGCTCATCGCCCAGAAAATTGCCGCCAGGGCCTACGCGTTGGATAGCTTCCACTGCAAGGTGAGCGGGATCTGTATCAATCCCTCGCTGGATGCGGCGGGCCCGCCCAATGGCTTCATTAGAAATAAGCAAGAGTTCCAGGGAACCGGTTAGACCGAACTCCATATAGAAAACATCATGCATGATGTTGCACCCCTGCAAAGCGCCCATTAAGGTAAACATTGTGGATTCCATCACAGCCTGCTCATCGCACACCTTGGCATTACAGCAGCCGGCGTATCCCCAACATGGCAAATTGTAAAAATGAGCCAGGTCGACTAAACCGCCTTGGAACAAGATAGCCTCAGGCGTGCCATAAACCGCCTGCATGGTGCGCATATCCATTGGTGAATTGCCATAGCCGTAAATAAATGGAGCGCCTGGGCGTTTCAGCTGGTGGATGACCAGGCCGCTTAAGGCCTCCGCATTGGCTTGCACCAAGGCGCCGCCTACCGTGGTGGGAACTGATGCCCCGGCCATTCCGCCACAGGCAAAATTGGTCGGCATACCGTATTCGGCAGCCACCAGTAACTTGTCGATCGATTCGGCTGGATGCTGCAGGGGTGAGGTCGGTTCGGTATAAGACATCAACAGCGGCTTTTGCCGCAGTCGTTCCTTACCCCCCACTGCCACGGCCGCCATCTCAATAATGTCGCGCAGAGTATCGCCGTCCTCAGAAATGACTACCTGTGGTTTGGTGGTGTTTTGAATCATAATGGCGTACTGTTCCCGGTTGATCATTCGCTTCTCCACATCGGACAGCAGACCCATAGACATCACGAAATCAATGTTGGGCAGCGCATCACAGACCCGGGTGGCTGCAGCCACGTCCTCGGTACGCCAGCTCCGGCGCTCCCCGCTGAACGGATCAAGGAAGTTTAAGGTATCGGATCCTGTGCCAAAGTAGGTGTTTGAACCTTCAAGGTACATTGCCGGTCTACCCATACGATCATACATAGTCACCCGGGACGGAGCTGTCCTGAGTGCTTGCTCCAGTAACCAAGCCGGGAAATACACGTGGTTCTCCCCTTCGACATAAGCCCCAGCTTGACGCAGCAGCTCCACTGCTTCCAGGTGGTGAATCACCATACCGGTCTCCTCAAGAATCCGGGAACTGGCGGCATGGATGTGCTGAGCCTGGACTTCAGTTAAGGTGCGGAAAAACAAGCCGTTGCCATGATTGCTTCCCACTGCCATACTTTCTTCTCCCCCCTGTGCCTCTAACGCTCGATCTCGGCGATAATTTCTTTCATGCCGGCACAAACGCTATCCGGCAGGGCCTCCGGTTGATGTGCAGCCAGAATTTCCTTGGTCCACTCGGCCGCTTTTTGTTCCATTGTCTTGCTGCCCTGCTCCTCCCACTTGTCCCAGAATGACCGGTTCGAAAGTTTTGGCGTCCAAATCTCCTGCCGGAAGTTTTCAAAGGTATGGGTATGGGTGACAAAGTTACCGCCAACCCCTACTTCTTTAATCACGTCAACTGCCATGGTGGCGTGGTCAATTCTGGTACCGGCCCCCATATAACGGGCAGCATCCATGAATTCATTGCACATGGTCAGGAAGGTTAAGGAACCGGTCTTGCCGCCTTCCAGGTAGCCAATATCATGAACCAGATTAGCGCCCATCAACTGTGCCATTAAGATGCTGATCGAAGCTTCCATGCCGGCCTGGGCATCTGGCACCGGGGCATTAACACACCCGGCCTCCGTAAAGTTAGGAATGCCATAGTATTGGGAGAGCTGTGTCATTACCGCATAGTTCATGCTGGTTTCCGGCGCCCCGTACAGAGTGGTCGTGGTCCGCATATCCATCGGTGTCGCTCCACCCCCGATGATGATCGGAGCCCCTTTTTGTTTCAACTGGGCCATCACGACACCAGCCAGTGCTTCCGCATTCATCAGGACAATCGTACCGGCTTTGGTAACCGGGGTCGTGGCTCCGGAAAGAATGCCAGGAGTATAGACCACCGGTACCCCGTATTCAAAACAGGCGAACATCTTGCCAATTCCGTCTACGGTGTGGACGAGCGGGGAAATCGGTTCAGAATACAGAATAAGAAACGGATTTTGCCGCAGTTTCTCCCGGCCGCCCACTACCAGGCTGGCCATCTCCAACTGAGCGCGCATATTCCGTTCGTCGTGCGCCGTCACAATCATCGGCTTAACTGTATTGGTAACCATCCCTTCAAACTGGTGCAAATCGCTGGCTGCAGCCATTTGCTCTGAAGCGATGGCATAACTCATCACAAAGTCATAATTAGGCAAATAGTCCATCACTCTTGCCGCCAGTTCAACATCCTGTTTGGTCGATCGGCGTCGTTCTCCTGTCTCAAAATCCACTGTAAACGGCAAATCGGATCCCGTACCGAAATATGTCCGGTTTTTTTCCAGGGGCATTACCCGCTCCCCTTTACGGTTCGCCACCACGATTTTGCGCGGAGCCAGCCGGATACATTCTTCTACCAGCCAGCTGGGAATCCTTACTATATTCTCATCCTTAACAATACACCCGGCATCTCTTAACAGCTGCAGGGCATCGGCATGGTCAACCCGAATGCCCGTATTTTCCAGCACTTCAAGCGTTGCCAGATGGATTTCTTCCAGTTGTCCCTCGCCAACCCAGCGTAAAAACGGACTCACTTGCATCGCATAATTAGAACGAATGCGGCTCATCTACTTTGTGCCTCCTCTTTTCGCATCAAAATATTCTATTAACTTCCCTTTTGCAAAATTCATGCCATAATCCACGGTAGTCCAAACAGCGAATTCTGGAACATCCGTCTTGATCTACCGCCAAAAATATATGCGGCAAAGCCCGATTTTCCCGCCGCAAAAAAAATTGGCATGCAAACATCTTTACCTGTTCGCATGCCAAGAACCGATCCCTGGGTATAAAGGAAACTTACTTCAGCAAACCTTTGCTCTTTAAGAAAGTCTTTGATACATCTTCGACACCCTTTTTGTCAACATCGACTTGTTTATTAAGGTCGGTAATTGTGTCGGTATCGAGGACAGCACTAAGCTTGTTCACATCGTTAGCCAAGTCCGGGTAAGCATCCAGGGTCTGCTTCCTGAACACCGGGCTGGCATTGTAAACGGCAAATGCGTTCTTGTCATCTTTCAGGAGAACAAGCTTATCGGTAACAATCCGTGGTTCAGTGGTAAAGACCAGTGCCAGATCACCTTTTTTATTCGCCAGGGCATCATAATTTAAGCCCATGGCAACCTCAACTACATCATCCTTAGGTATCTTAGTGTTATAGGCTGTTTCGAAACGAGGCAGACCATCCTCACGCTCATCCCACTCCGTGAAACTCACAAACTTCAAGTGCGTACCACTCTTAATTAGATTAGTCCAGTCCGATATAGTTTTAAGATTGTATTTTTGGGCTACGTCCGGCCGTACAACAACACCATAGGTATCATTTAAGGGGGCATAGGGCAACCACACCAGGCCGTTCTTGGCATCCCAATCTTTCACCAGATCATAGGCTTGTTTAGCGTCGAACACCGGGTCATGTTTCATGAAATCCGTAACACACGTATTCGTATACTCCCAATACACATCAATTTGCCCGGAGGTAAGCGCCGGTCTAATCACAGCTGCTTCACCCAAACCGGTTTTATTCTCCACCGGATAGCCTAAGCCCTGCAAATAATCATAAAGCAAGGTCCCAAGCAACAGCTGTTCCGTAAATGTCTTGGACCCGATCTTAATCGTCGGTCCCTTTTTCGCCCCCCCAGCGGCTGTGCTGGCCGAGTTGCTCGTGCCGCAGCCAGCTACACTTACTACCAACAGAGTAAGTGACAGGGCGGCAATCAGTCCTTTTGTTAAAATCTTCTTCACTCCAACAACTCCTCCCTAAAATTAATAGGTTATTCGGATTTCGCATCTGCGTCTTATCGCACTGTCCCCTCCTTTGCGCCAGGTACAGGACTCATCCTATTCAACCTGTATGCCGGGCGGAGTAATTCTGGCCTCTAGGTAACTGAGAGCCCAGTCAAAGAAAATTGATAAGAGTGCTCCCAGACCGGCACCGACAATCAAATATTCGAATCTAAACAAAGCCAATCCACCCATAATCAAATATCCTAAACCTCCGGCACCGATAAGAGAAGCTAAGGTACCGACACTGACCACATATACCGTAGTCGTCTTGATCCCGCTGATAATTATTGGCATGGCCAGCGGCAGCTCTACCTCCAACAATATCTGGCGAGCCGACATACCCATGCCGGATGCCGCTTCCTTTACATCATTGTTGACACCGAGCAGTCCGGCAATCGTATTGCGTACAATCGGTAAGAGGCTTTGCACTAACAGGGCAATGATCGCCGGTTTCAATCCTAAGCCAAAGAGGGGCAAGGCCAAAGCTAGAACGGCCATGCCTGGCACCGCTTGGAGTATATTTAAAATGTTGAGCGCGACGATCCCAAATCTCTGATAGTTTCGCCGGGTTAACAGAACACCCAGCGGCACAGAGATCACTATCGCCAAGCTCACGGTAACAAAGACAATCAGCAGGTGAACCAGCAAAGCGTGGGGGGCTTTCTGAAAAAGGGCCTCACTAAAGAATTTCCAACTCATTCAATTTACCCCTTTCTCCGGCGCATAGTCGGCATCGTTCTCCAACATTAGATTGCCCCGCATAACCTATCCCCGTCTAACACGGCAACATAGTCGGCATCGTTCTCCAACATTAGAGAAAGCGCATCCGGTAATGGGGTATTTAACTTGACAAAGGACAGACGTTTTTGCCGGGCTACTTGCGTCAGCCGTTGGGCCCCTTGAGCTGATAAGTCCTCAGCTGTCAGATAGCCAACAAGTTGTTCACCCTGATCCCTTACGAAAATAACTTCCGCATTTGGGATCTTGGCGTTGATACCGGAGAACTCAGCCTCATCAACAAGGCCAAAGCTGGTCTTCATGGCTTCCGCCACAGTATATAGGTTTAATTTTTTAACGATCCTGTCGTAACCAATAAAGTTCTCGACAAAATCATTGGCCGGATCAGTTAAAATTTCTTCAGGAGTACCGAACTGGATAAGTTGGCCCTGGTTTAATATTGCTATTTTATCACCCATTTTAATGGCCTCATTAATATCGTGCGTGACAAAAACGATGGTCTTATTAATCTCTTTTTGCAGGCGCAGGAACTCGTCCTGTAAACGGTTTCTGGCCACCGGATCAACAGCTCCGAACGGCTCGTCCATCAGCATGATACTAGGATCAACCGCCATGGCCCGCGCCACGCCGACCCGTTGCATTTGACCACCGCTCAACTGGGAAGGGTACTTATTACGGGTTTCTGCCGGATCTAAACCCATCATTTCCAAAAGTTCATTAACCCGACTCTTAATTTTTTCCTTGGGCCATTTATACAAACGCGGCACAATTGCGATATTCTCTGCAATCGTGCGGTGAGGAAGTAAACCAATCTGCTGAATAACGTAACCAATCCCCATGCGCAAAGAGTCGGGATCACTGGACATTATGTTCTTACCATCTATCTCGATCGTGCCGGAAGACGGTTCGATCATCCGGTTGATCATGCGTAACGTCGTGCTCTTACCACACCCCGATGGTCCTACAAATACACATATTTCACCCCTGTTTATCGATAGGGACAGATTCTGTACTGCCGGGACCGCTTGACCCTGATACAGCTTAGTAACTCCTTTTAGCTCAATCATCCCGTTCCCCCTAAATCACCTTTTCAGAACCCCAGCGTTCTAGCGGCGGACCCGTAAACCACGCGGAACAACCCTTTTCTCCACCAGACCCAAAAATGTGTCCAAACCAACCGCGATTACTGAGATAAGAATGGCCCCAGTGATAATCATGTTCGTATTAGAGCGGACAAGTCCCTCGCTGATAAACCTCCCCAGGTTGCGTTCTCCAATATAAGTAGCAATCGCCGCGATGCCAGTTGTCATAACCACCGTGATCCTAAAACCGGCGAAAATCACCGGCATACCTAATGGCAACCGAATTTCCCGCATGATCCGCCCGGTACTCATCCCCATCCCTTTTGCTGCTTCCAGCACGTTGCGATCTACATTTTTGACCCCGTCGTAAACGTTGCGCATTAAAGGCATCATGGCGTACAGCACCAAAGCAAGCAAAGCGGACTGCCTACCCAATCCGAGGAAAGGAATGGTCACAAAGACTGCGAACAGGGAAAGACTGGGGATGCAGAAAATGATGTTGGCAATGGCTAGAGCTCTTCTTGCCCACTTATCACTTTTCGTCAGCAAAATACCTGATGGGACCCATAGCAACAAGGAAATCAAAACTGCTGTTAATACCAGTTCAAAGTGGTTTTGGGTGTACTCTACAATCGTTGTTGAGTTTTGGTTGACAAATTGCATCAAGGTTGTTCCCATCAACTTCACCCAAATTTCGTAATAATTTCGCCACAGAGTCTTTGTTTCCGTTTCAATTTTTAAATGCAATTAATGTGCCAACTTTCAGAATAATACTCCAGTCGGCAACTAGCCAGGTCCTTACCAACCTGTTGCAAATATTTTTGCACCAATGAAGCTTCTATTTTTATAATTCTTGGGCTTTAACCCAGAGATACCGGCCAGAAATCATTAGGCGCCAAATTTTTTTGCAGCGCAATTTTTTTTGCACTATTAAATTGAACTCGCCGTATCGCATTCCGGCACAACCAGCTCAGCGACAGGGAAAAAAAATAGACCGCCACAAGCAGCGATCCACATGAAAAAAAAGCACGAAACCGTGGGTAATAACTTTACCTTAATTTCAATCTTTTTATCCTATACTGCAAATTTTGCCGAGCTATTCCCAATGCCTCAGCTGCTCTGGTAATATTGCCTTCGTACGTTTCCAAGGCTTCTTGCAGTAATTGTTTCTCCACATCCTTCAAAACCCCGACCAACGAACCAATCTTCTTTTTACTCAGGCCCTTGTAAGTCTGGAATTTTGACTTCATGTACGGAGGTAATTGTTCTAAAGTAATCAACTTTTCTTCATCTAATAAATTGACTGCACTCTCAATGATGTGCTCAAGTTCCCGCACATTTCCAGGCCACTGGTACTCAAAAAATATCTGCCGCAACTCTGAGGCCACCCGGATTTCATCGGTTCCATAAATCCTACTGTACTTGCTTATAAAGTGGTTGATCATCACATCAATGTCCTCCGGTCGTTCCCTCAATGGAGGTATATAGAGCGAAATAACTGCCAGGCGGTAAAAAAGGTCTTTGCGCAAAAGGCCTTTGTTGATGCACTCCCAGGGGTCTTCATTGGTGGAACTGACGACTCGGCAGCGCACAGGAACCTCCACGCTTCCCCCGACCCTTCGGACAGTTCTCTCCTGCAAAACCCTTAAGAGCTTTGCCTGTAAATTGATACTCATAGAATTCATTTCATCCAAAAAGAGAGTGCCGTTACCCGCTTGCTCGAACAACCCCTTGCCTTCTACCGCACCTGTAAACGCGCCCTTAGCTGTACCAAATATAATGCTCTCCAGCAGTGTTTCAGGTATTGCTGCGCAGTTCATAGCCACAAAAGGTTCTCCCTTACGGCTGCTGTGATTATGTATGGCCTGAACCAGCAGCTCTTTGCCGGTACCGGTTTCGCCAAAAACCAGTACCGGACTGTCAACTTCAGCAGCCCTTTTAGCCAACCCAATTAAATTCTGCATAGCAGAACTGGCAAACACCAGGGATTCGAAACTGTATCTGGTACCGTTCTTACAGGGAAGATTCGCGCCTTCCTTGCCAATCTGATCCTGAAGTTGAATATTCTTGGTCAACAGTTCCTGTATCTTGGTTATGTCCCGGCAGACAGAATATACGGCAACAATTTTATCTTGCTGATAAACCGGGAAAGTACTGGCAATTATACTTATCTCTTTGCCTTCCTTTGTAAAATAAGTCTTTCGCTTCTCCACAGACGCCCTCCCGGTATTTAGGACGCTTAAATGCTCACTGGTTTCCATGGTCACATTATCGTAGACTTCAGTGAGGTGTTTGCCTATGACATTCTCCGGCAAAAGCTGCTCAAGTTTTGCCAGTTCGCTGTTGTACAAAATAATCTTTTCAGCCTGGTCAGTGACAATAATGCCTTCATGTACAGAGTTGAACATGGCCTCAAATATCTTGACCAGTGTACCATCAGTCATACGCCTCACCGACAATTCCGTTAAAGTTGGAAAACAATTAAGTTGTTCGACAACACTTAAGGAAAAGCCTTTAGTTGGTCTAAGATTTTAACAATATTTAGTTTGAACAGAGAAATTTTGCCTGCTGATTAAACTTTGATCCAATATTAAAGATTCGGAAACCGGCCAAACTTCCTTTTGTAATATGATAATAAATTTTCTTCAATTTCTTTATCTAAAACCGGGCGTTCAAAAGAAGCCAATCTCCCCTTTCCATTCTTGACGGGCCTGATCCAGCAGGTTGTTGCCGTAATCCTGTCCGGCCTGAAATGGATGCCTATCGCTTAGTCCCGGTCGGAACATTTCTTTACGGAAATGATACAAGGTATGGCTGGTAGATAAAAAGTCCTTTCCCGGACCCACCTCTGCGATAACATCCAGGGCCAGGGACTGAGGATTTACCTCTATGCCCCTGCTTATACGCCGAGCCATGCCGCCCAGGTCTTCATCCAGCAAAAGTTTTTCAAAAGACAGGGTGAGAAAGGAATCAACAATTCCGCCGGAATGAACAATCAGGCTGGCGCCACTGGACTGGGCCGTTAGCATCGACAGCATAGATTCCATTCCAGCCTGATAATCAGGTCTTTTAGCATCGGTAAGCGCTCCCCCAACTCGTGAGGGCATGCGGTAGAAAGCGGCCATTTCTGCGGCTGCCCCGGACAAGAGGGACAGCTCCGGCGCGCCGATGGCTATACTCATAGTCTGCATGTCAGAAATCGTTGAGGTATTGCCATATACCACCGGGTTACCCGGGTTAACCAGCTGGGCCAGCACAATGCCTGCCAATACTTCAGCGTTATTTTGGGCCAGGGTTCCGGCCAAAGTAGCCGGGCTTGTGGTCATGGCCATACTACAGGGTGCAAACACTAGGGGCTGGCCAGCCCTGGCAAAAAGCAGCAAGCTTTGGAGCATCTCCTCCGGGTAGCGCAAGGGAGAATCAGGGTTGATTATACCAACCACCCTGCAACCCGGCTCATCCTCAAACACAATTCCACTAATATTTAAACATTCACGGGCAATAGCCGCGTCGACTGTGAAACCCATCTGAGGTTTATCCGAATACCAGTATCCTGCCAGGACCATCCAGGCATACTTTTCCGCCTGCCCAATCCCCGGACCCAAATCCGGAATTACCACGCCCCCTCCGTTCGTTCCGTAAAAACGGCTGACTTGCAGAAGTTTGAGCAAGGCCAGATAATCATCTCCGCTGGCGGGACGCCTTTCTTCTCCATAGTTACTGATATACACACATCCCGCCGGGGGAGCGCATACTGGCTCTGCCATGCCGATTTGGACATTGTTTAACGGATTCCTGGCTTTAAGCAGGAAACTGCTTGGTACCTTGGCCAAAGCCACCCCCACAAGAGATGGCGGGATATAGACCCTGTTTCCCTTTACTTCAGCGCCTCCTTGTTGGTACAGTGCCAAGGCTTCTTCGAGCCAAATCTCAATACCTACGGTCTCCAGGATATCTAAACTTGTCCTGTGAATCTGTTCCTGCTCTTCAGCGGACAGTACCTTTAGTTCCAATTTCAAGTTATCACCTCAAACAAATTGTTAATTAAAGCCAATACTCTTTGGGGAGTCAGAGGCAGTTCTCTAATCTCTACCCCCAAAGCATCGGCAACAGCATTGGCCACAGCTGCCGCCACCGGCACTGCGGCGATTTCTCCGACCCCTTTAGCCCCGTAAGCCCCTGCCTGCTCCCTGCCTTTAACTAAGAGGACCTGTACAGGGGGCATGCCGGCAGACCGGATAAGTTTGTACCTGCCAAAGTTTGCATTGGTTATCTTCCCGGTGGAGTCTGCAATCATCTCTTCACTCAAAGCATAGCCCAATCCCATGCTCACCCCGCCGTGGATCTGTCCCTTGGTTAAAAGCGGGTTGATCGGAGTACCCACATCATGGGCTGCCAGGTAGTCTATGACTTTAACGCTGCCCGTCAGTTTATTTACTTCCACCTGGGCAAAATGGGCAGCGTAGGACCAGGCGGAACAGGGCGCTTTATAGGTCTCCGTAAGTATGGGATCAGCCTGGAAGTTCTTGCGGAATTGCGGTACCAACTGGGTTAAAGAGAAAACCCCTTTGCCTTCCACCTGGATTTTCCCCTCATTCCAGCTCAGCTTCTCTTGCCCAACTTCAAATAAGTCGGCAGTGAGAGTCAACAGTTTTTGTTTCATGCTTTGGGTCAGTTGATAAACCCCCGCTGCTGATTTCCAGGTTGTCCTGCTCGCTATAGTGCCGATATCGTGGCCTGAGCACTCGGTATCGGCCTCATAGATTGTAATTTGGCTTAAATCCAGACCCAGTTCCTCGGCAAGGATTTGCGAGAGAATCGTGGAAGTGCCGCACCCCACATCCTGGGCGCCGGTGATTAAGATCGCAGACCCATCATCGTTAATTTTCAAGGTATTGCTGGTGTGATCCACATGGACCTGGTGAATTCCGTTGCTATGCACGCAACAGGCCATGCCCACACCAGTGACAATGTCCCCCCTGATGGCAGCCTGCCGTTTTTCCCGCCACTTAAACAACTCTGCTCCTTGCTCAACGCATTCCTTTATCCCCACATGTCCCAAAGACATACCGTTTTGCCTATCCCGCCCGTCCGCTTCCAGCAGGTTTTTTAGCTGGAACTCCACAGGGTCGATACCAAGGATTCTGGCCAGGTTGCTCAGATGAATTTGACTGGCAGTACACAGCTGAGGAGAGCCGAAGCCCCTAACGGACCCGGCAGGAATGCTGTTTGTATAAACGCAGCGCCCTTGAAATTCTATAACCGGCGTTTTGTACAGTTTGAACACTTTACCCGCCATCCCCGGGGCCATATTGACTGCTGTACCACAGTAAGCGCCGGTATTGGCGGTTGCGTCAAACCTCTGCACCAGGAGGTTTCCCCCAGGGCTTGCACCGCTGGTCAACTGAAAATCAAGCCTATGCCGTACCCTGGTGGCTATAAAGGTTTCTTCCCGACTCAGTAAAAGCTGCACTGGGCGTTGTGCAGCTAATGCCAAGAGGGCTGCCACCGGTTCTATGGTCATTTCCAATTTGCTGCCGAAGGAGCCCCCGATAGGCGGTTTGATTACCCTGATTCTGTTCATGCTCATGCCAAGAATCTGCGCCAGAAGCATGCGCACAGCAAAAACGTTTTGATTGGGGGTATAGATTGTGAGTTTGTCTCCCTCAGGGTTTGCCAGGCAGACATGGGGCTCTAAAGCGCTGCTATGTACCATGGGGAGCTTAATGCTGTCCGTCATCACAATCGGGCTTTTGGCCAGAGCCTCATCGGCATCGCCGTTGCTCACATTTGCTGCCCCTACCTGGTTGCCCTCGGGGTGAATCTTAACTGCTTCAGGATGCAAGGCCTCTTCGGGAGTGAACAAGGTTTCTAAGGGCTCGTACTCTACCTCAATCAAGCTTAAAGCCTCGCGGGCGATCTCCGGACTCTCCGCCGCAACGGCAGCTACCCGGTCTCCTACGTGCCTGACCACCGGAGGAAATACTACCTCGTTTTCTACAGCGTCCTGACCGGTATACCAGATGCCGCTGTTAAAAGGCACCCGGGGGGTGTTTTCATGGGTTAAGACAGCCCAGACCCCAGGCAAAGCCAGGGCTCTGGCACAATCAATTCGCTTTATTCTGGCATGGGCTGCCGGACTTAGTAACAGCCTGCCCGCAAGCATGTGCGGCAAGGTAATATCTTGGGTATATTTCAAGCGTCCGGTTGCCTTGAGGACTGCGTCCCGTTGGGGTAATGACTTCCCTATCCATGAAGCACCGGACGCTTTTTGCCCGCCCCCGGCGTTTTTTAAAAGCCTCACAGCCTCTATAATATGTACATAGCCCGTACACCGGCAGAGGCTGCCTTTTAAAGCCTGGTGCACTTCCTCTTCGCTGGGGTCAGGGTTTCTATTAAACAAAGCTTTCACAGCCATAACCATCCCCGGTGTACAAAAACCGCACTGGATAGCCCCGGCGTCGATAAATGCCTGCTGAACAGGATCAAGCCTGTCTCCTTTGGCCAAGCCTTCTATGGTAGTAACGGATTTGCCCGCTGCTTTGCCCACAGGCAAAGTGCACGAGTTCACGGCTTTGCCGTCAATAATGACTTTGCACGTGCCGCACTGCCCATTCCCGCAGCCTTCCTTGGAGCCGGTTAGGTGTAAACACTCCCTTAATACCCGCAGCAGGGACCATTTGGGATCGACTTCCAGCCTGTATTCCCTGCCATTCACCGTTAAAGTTATTTTTTCCATACTCTTTATCCCCCCGCTAGCTTCATACTTAAAACTAAATAAGCAAAATTTATGCCATGTCATGATGCAACAATCCGTTTTTTGGCTTCAAACATG
>JAJYNB010000098.1 GCA_021786555.1 Bacillota bacterium
AATTTATGATGCCGAACGAGTCCTGCAGCTGGGTTTCTTTGTACAAGGCGGCGAGAATCGGCTCCGGGGCAACATCTTTTTTAACTTCCACCACGATGCGCATGCCTTCGCGGTCGCTCTCATCCCGTACGTCAGCTATACCGTCAATCTTCTTGTCCCGTGCCAGTTCCCCCATTTTGGCACAGAGCTTGGCCTTGTTCACTTTAAACGGAATCTCAGTAATTATAATCTGGCTCTTCCCGTTCTTTCCGGCTTCAATCTGGGCCTTGCCCCGCACCACTACGATGCCCCGGCCCGTCCGGTAAGCAGACTCGATGCCTCCCCTGCCCACGATAAAGCCGCCCGTTGGGAAATCAGGCCCCGGCAGGATCCGCAGTAATTTCTCCAGCTCCACCGCTGGGTTGTCTATCTGCAGGCAAACAGCATCCACTGCTTCACCCAGGTTGTGGGGCGCCATGTTGGTAGCCAGGCCCACGGCAATGCCGGTTGAACCGTTGATCAGCAGGTTTGGGATGGGTGCCGGCAGCACCGTCGGTTCTTCCAGCCGGTTATCGTAGTTAGGCTTGAATTTTACCGTATCCTTATCCAGGTCCTGACACATCAGGAGAGCCAGGGGTGTCATGCGCATTTCCGTATACCGCATAGCTGCGGCCGCGTCACCGTCCGGGCTGCCCCAGTTGCCGTGGCCGTCCACAAAAGGATAGCGGCAGTTCCAGTCCTGGGCCAGGAGCACTGCCGCGTCATAGACCGCCGAATCCCCGTGGGGATGGGTGCTGCCCAGCACATGGCCCACCAATCGGGCTGACTTGCTGTGGGGCTTGTCAGGACCCATGGAAAGCTCGTACATGCCGTAGATAATCCTGCGGTGCACCGGTTTGAGTCCGTCCCGCACATCGGGCACCGCCCTGTCCCTGATCACGGTCTTGGCGTAGCGCAAGAACGAGTCCGGCAATTCTATGCTAAAAGAGGTGGGGATGATTTTGCCAACGCTCAACGCTTAGTCCTCCTCGCTAAACACGGTGTGCTCCATGATATAGTCCTTCCTGGGCTCCACCTTTTTGCCCATCAGAATGTTTACTTTCCGGGCCGCATCAGCCGTATCGTCAAGTTCCACCTGCAGGAGGGTGCGGGTGGCCGGGTTCATGGTAGTTTCCCACAACTGGCCCGGGTTCATCTCTCCCAACCCTTTGTAGCGCTGCACCTGGCTCTTGCGCCCCATGTCTTTCAGGGTACGGTTCAATTCTTCATCGCTGTAGGCATAGCGCATCTCCTTGCCCTTTTGCACCTTGAACAGGGGCGGTTGGGCAATAAAGATCCTGCCGTTGATCAACAAAGGGCGCATATAGGTATAGAAGAAGGTCAATAGCAAGCTGCGAATGTGGGCGCCGTCATCGTCGGCGTCACTCATGATCACCACCCGGGCATACTTGCAGCGCTCCACGTCAAAATCTTTGCCTACCCCGCCGCCTATGGCCGTGATAATCGAGCGGATTTCCTCATTGGCCAGGACTTTATCCAGTGACTGTTTGGCCACGTTCAGGCCCTTGCCCCTGAGCGGCAGAATGGCCTGGAACTGGCGGTTACGGCCCATTTTGGCAGAGCCGCCGGCCGAGTCTCCCTCCACCAGGAACAGTTCATTCACCGAGGGGTCCCGGCCGGAGCAGGCTGCCAGTTTCCCCGTCAAACCTTCCGCTTCCGCTTCCTTCTGCTTGGACTTCAGTTCCTTGGCTCTTTTAGCCGCCAGCCGCAGCTGGCTGGTCTTTTGCACCCTGCCAATTACGTCCTTGGCCTGAGAGGGGTTCTCTTCCAAAAAGGTGGTGATGCCCTCCTGCACCAGGGAGCGGACTATCCCCTCCACCTCGGTGTTGCCGAGCTTGGTCTTGGTCTGGCCTTCAAAGATGGGCTCCCGCACTTTCAACGAGAGCACCACGGTGAGCCCGTCGCGGGTGTCTTCTCCGGTAAAATTCTCATCCTTTTCTTTGAGCAGGTTGTTCTTTCTGGCATAAGAATTCAAGGCTGCGGTCAGGGCGGTACGCAGACCCTTCTCATGGGTGCCGCCTTCCACGGTGTTGATGTTGTTCACGTAGGAACAGAAGGTCTCTTCCTCAGAGTCGTTGTACTGAAAAGCACCTTCCACTATGACCTGGTCCCTTTCTCCCTGAAAGTACACTACTTTCTTATGCACCGGGCTGCCATCGGCGTTGGCATTCAGGTGTTCCACAAATCCCGCTATGCCGGTCTTGGCGAAAAAGGTCTTTTCCTTACCTTCTCCCCGCTCGTCTTTGAGGCTGATCTCAACTCCGCTGCAGAGGAAGGCCAGTTCTTCCAGCCGGTCGGCCAGGGTATCAAATGAGAAGTGCACAATTTCCACAAAAATCGTGCGGTCCGCTTTAAAGCGGATGACGGAACCTGAACCCTTGCCCTTGCCAATCATTTTCAAGGGGGAAATCGTACGGTCCCCCTGCTCATAACGCTGCTGGTACACCTTGCCGCCGCGGGTGATCTCCACTTCCATCCATTCCGACAGGGCATTTACCACCGAAAGGCCTACTCCGTGCAGCCCGCCTGAGACCACATAGGCCTCTTTGTCAAATTTGCCGCCGGCATGGAGTACGGTGCAGGCCACTTCCACCGCCGGCTTGCCCAGTTTGGGGTGATTCTCCACCGGGATCCCCCGGCCGTTGTCCGCAACACTCACAGATCCGTCCTTATGCAGGGTGACCTTTATCTTGTCGCAGAAGCCCGCCATGACTTCATCGATGGAATTGTCCACCAGCTCAAATACCAGGTGGTGCAGCCCTCTGGCATTAACCGAACCGATATACATGCCCGGGCGGCGGCGCACCGCCTCCAGCCCCTC
>JAJYNB010000414.1 GCA_021786555.1 Bacillota bacterium
TCCGATCTCTTTTTCCAACATTCATGTGATTCCGGTCTACAGGAAATACTAAAAAAACATAGGTTTAGATGGGACGTCAAATCATCAAATGACCTTTTTCGTTAGGACGTCAGAACCGTCCCCACATCCTAGGAGGTAGAAAAGTGCAGTCTGTCTGGATTTGGTTAGTCGCTCTTACAGGTATAGGGTTGGTGTTCTTGCTTGTTAACTGGCAGAGTATTATCAAGCTTGCTGTGAAGAAACTCTTCCAGTCATTTATGACCGTACTGATGACCGACCCCTACAAGGAAAACCTGGCGGAGTTGTTTTCCGCCGCCAAACGCACAGGACTTCTGGATATCCTGCAGCTCAACCTGCGGGCGCAAGAAGGCAAGGTCATCGAGCGCCCCTTAGGCAGCAGCCGCAAATTCCCGGATTTCAGCGGGCTGATGTTCGATGTGGCCCAACTGCACATATTTCCCACCGAAGCCTCTACCGTGGTGGACACCAAGGTAACCCTGGGGCCCCTTGCAAAAAAACCGCTCATCCTGGACACCCCGCTGATTGTCAGCGGCATGGCTTTTGGTTTGGCCTTAAGCGCCAAGGCTAAGATCGCTCTAGCCCGGGGAGCAGCTATGGCAGGCACCGCTATTAGCAGCGGGCAGGGCCCCTTTCTCCAGGCCGAGAGGGATAACAGCAAATACTGGATGCTGCAGTACAGCCGCGGTTTTTGGAGCAAGGAACCGGAAATCCTGCGCCTGGCCGATGCCGTGGAAATTCAACTGGGCCAAGGCGCCATGGCTGGGTTGAGCCACAGCATGAAAGCCAAAGACATTGATCAGCCCTTGCAGCAGGCTTTTCCAATCTCCCCCGGGCGTGAAGCAGTAGTCAAAGCCCGCCACCAGGAACTGCAGAAGCCCGAAGACCTGAGTGCATTGGTCGAGTATATCCGAAATATAACGGACGGAGTACCGGTCGGAGTAAAAATGGCCTGCAGCAAAGATTTGGAATTGGACCTGGAAATCGCGCTGCAGGCCGGAGTGGACTTTATCGCGCTTGGTGGAGTCCAGGCCGGCACCCATGCGGCCCCCCCGTCCCTTGGGGACAATTTTGGCTTGCCCATTCTCTACGCCTTGGTCAGGGCGGTCCGCTTTCTGGAAGAACGCCAGGCTAAAGACCGTCTTACTCTGATTGCCAGCGGCGGTTTCAGTGAACCGGGGGAAATGCTGAAGGCCCTGGCCCTGGGAGCAGATGCCATCTATACCGGCACAGCTGCCCTGTTTGCCATTTCCCACACCCAGGTGCTGCAGGCCCTCCCCTGGGAACCGCCTACCCAAATCGTCTGGTATAACTCCAAATACTCGCAGCGTTATGATGAAAACCTCGGGGCACGCAACCTGGCTAATTTCATCAACTCCTGCACCTTGGAAATGTCTGATGGGGTGCGTGTCTTGGGCAAGACCGCCCTAGGCCAGGTCACCAGGCAGGACCTCTACGCCCTGGACCCCTTGACCGCGGACATAGTCGGCGTGCCCCTGGGATATCACCCCAGCCCTCCGGTGCGCCGTTCGAACAACAAACCGAATGTACCAAGCAAGATCCCCTTAGGGACCGGCGCACAGACTCAAGCCGGTCTAAAACAAGTACCCGCCGCAAGCGAATCCGCCGTCCCTGTGGCCCCGGCTCGGCGTTTGCGGCCGAATAGGGCAGGCCTGGGGACAAATTTGCAGGGAGTTATTCAGCAACCTGACAAATCTAAATTTCCCTTGAGCAGCACAGGGCCTTCCCTTTCGGGCCGGAACGGTTACCCTATCGTTAAACGGGAAAGAAACCGTCCAAGAGTTCCCTAGCGTTGTACCCCGGCCCGCCGGCAAGAACCGCCCTGACTTGGCTTAGGCTCTAGGCCGCTAGCAAGAACCTGCCCGTACCCGGAACCCGTCAGGCCGTTCGCTCCCTAACCGCAACCCGCCCCCCCTCATATACTGTTATAGACCTTAAAGGGAGGTGGCAGGTGCAGTGGACGCTACATATGAACCGATTGGCATCATGGCCTGCGTCGATGGAGTAATAGAGGCGCTGCTGCACTATACGGTCATCCAGGAGGCTGTAATTCTGGACAGGCTGACCTTTTACCGCGGCCTGATAAACAACCGGCAGGTAGTGCTGGTCCGCTGCGGTGTGGGAAAAGTCAATGCTGCCCAATGCGCCGCTGTCCTGATCAGGAAGTTTGGGGTCCATTCAGTGATCCTGGCAGGGATGGCCGGGGCCCTGTTCAATAAGTTGAAGCGCGGTGACATGGTTATTTCCCAAGACCTGATTCAACATGACGTGGATGCAACCCGGCTCGGGCTGCCCCCAGGCGTCATACCTGGCTTAAACCTGCGGGCTGTAAGCGCAGACGAATCGCTCGTCCAGTTAGCCCTGAAGTGCAGCCCTGCCCTGCTGGGGGTAAAGGTATACACCGGACGTATCCTTACAGGGGATCAGTTTGTCAGCGGTTCCAAGCTTGACCTGCTCAGGACTCTCTATAACGGAATGTGTGTAGACATGGAGGGTGCGGCCGTGGCTCATGTCTGCGTTTTGGGGGATACCCCTTTTGTAGTGATTCGCTGTGTTGCCGAACGCAGCGACGGAAAATTTATGCACAGATACAAAACATTTAGCCAGATTGCCGCCGGCAATCTGGCTGTGTTGGTCAGGGAAATGCTCAATGAAACCACCAACATCCCCAGCGCCTGAGTGAACTCGTTCAACTAAAGTTGAACATCGAGACTTCGGTGGGGGAGTCTACCCAATGTCATCAGGCTATGATACCAATAATTTGCAATTCCTTTACCAACCCCTGCACATGCAGTGAAATTTG
>JAJYNB010000176.1 GCA_021786555.1 Bacillota bacterium
TTGGGTTTAATCATTTGAAGACAGCCCACATAAACATTAGGTAGGGGCTTAGCGGCGAGGTCCTATGCCTTAGCCGCGGGCATAGTGTTGAAGGAGGGATTGCGGTATGCTTGCAAGAGCGGTTATCTTCATCTCTGTCCTGCTGGTGCTGCTTGCCCCGGGAAATATTTGTGACTGGAACCAGAACAAACCTTATTTCCCCAGTATAACCATAGCCGGTGCCGGGGCAGAGGCAGACAAGGCTGCCTTGCAGCTTATGACCCAATATTTTAAGCATTATCAGGCCAGGAATCTTACAGAAGAATTCAGGCTAAAAAATTACTCCATCAAAGACATTAAGATTTGGCAAAAAACTGATCAATGGTTTAGTTTTGTGGTCAAGTTTGCCGTGAAACCGGCAGGAAACAATTCACGTTGGCTCAACCGGATTCCGGTTGCCGGGGGTGTGGATAGTCCGGACCAAGGTCGATATCAATTAAACAAAGAAGGTTGGATAGAAGTCGGTGAGCTGTTTGTGACGGTAGCCCGCGTAGGGAACGAGTATAAAATCCAGGCAATCGATGCAAGCAAGTAATTTGTGCTGAGGCACATCTGCCGTTAAAGCAACATTATAATATAGCAACAAGGCAATAACAGGTATGCAGAACAAGGGGTGGAAACCTTGAGACCTTTCAGTGAGTTCCGTTTAAGAATGTTGTTGGACCGGATAGCGGGAGAACTTCGGCAGTCCAAAGATGAGTCGCAGCATACCCGCGAAAAGGAATACAGCTTGACAAAACCGGTCTGTGAGCAGCAGGAAAACATGGGACGAAAAGACAACGCGGAATAAAATTTATCTCACAGTAGCACCCGATGAGGGTGTTATTTTTTACGAACAAAGGGGAGGATATATTGATAAGTCATGGAATAATACCTTGCATACAGTATTTTGAGTAAGGATGGTAAGGGAGAGAAGCAAATGAACGATCCACGCATTACGCAGCTGGCAGAAAATATGGTGCATTATTCAGTCAACCTCCAACCCGGCGAAAAGATTTTGATTGAAGTCATAGGTCTGGAGCTGCCGTTGGTGCAGGCTTTAATCCGTGAGGTTTATAAAGCTAAGGGCGTGCCCTTTGTGACGCTTAAAAACAATCAGGTATTACGAGAACTGCTGAAGGCTTCGTCAATAGAGCAAATCCAGCAGATGGCCGGCTACGAATTGGCCCGCATGAAAGACATGGATGCCTATATCGGTTTTAGAGCGGGAGAAAACATAACGGAACTGGCGGATGTCCCGGCCGAAAACATGAGCGTCTATTATGAACATTTCCAAAAAGTTGTACACACCCTGGAAAGGGTCCCAAACACTAAGTGGGTAGTGCTGCGGTATCCCAATTATTCTATGGCTCAGTTGGCTGGCATGAGTACGGAAGGCTTTGAGGATTTCTACTTTAGCGTCTGCAATTTGGACTACGGTAAGATGTCCGAGGCCATGGATAAGCTGGTAGAGCTGATGCAGAGAACGGATAGGGTACACATATCCGGACCTGGCACAGATCTAAAGTTTTCAATCAAAGGTCTGCCAGCCATTAAATGTGCCGGAAAAGTAAATATCCCTGACGGGGAGGTATTTTCCGCACCGGTCAGGAACAGTGTTAACGGCTATATAACTTACAATACCCCAGCTGTTTACCAGGGATATACTTTTGAAAACATCCGCCTGGAGTTCAATAAAGGAAAAATCATCAACGCCGCCGCCAATGACACCGCCCGCATCAACAAGGTCTTTGACACCGACGAAGGTTCCAGGTATGTAGGGGAATTCGCCATTGGAGTTAATCCCTATATACTCAAGCCGATGAAAGACACACTGTTCGATGAAAAAATCATGGGCAGTTTTCACTTTACGCCTGGCAGCTCCTACGATGATTGTTTTAACGGCAATAAGTCCGCTGTGCATTGGGATTTGGTCTGTATTCAAACACCCGAGTACGGTGGAGGAGAGATTTATTTTGATGATGTGCTAATCCGAAAAGACGGCTTGTTTGTCAGTGACGAGCTCAAGGTGCTAAACCCAGAAAATTTAAAGTAATAAGACAGAGCGGAAAGGATTAAACTCCAATCCGCTCTTTTTTATACCTCAGTATATACTCGGCAACTTTAGCCGAGTATATCGAACACGGTGCTGCGACGGATCGCGCAAGCCCAAAAGAAGGGTCGAGGCTAGCGCGATCCTAGTCCTAGAGAGGCTGAGACTGAACATGCATGTCTCAGCCTCGGCAGGGAAATGCGCAGGCTATGAAGGAAAAACGAAGCGCGCATTTCTTGCGCATGAATTATTGGAAAGCAGGGCGGTGGAGGGTGGGTTCTAAGGTTTCAACTGCAAGGGCTGGTTGACGAAATTGTCCTCCAGGTATCCCAACTGCTTCATTTTGTCGATGACCATTTTCTGTCTGTTTTTGGCTGCAGTAAGGTTAGCCCCATAATATGAAGGGGATTGGGGCAAACCAGCCAAAAAGGCCGCCTGGCTGGCGTTCAGAGAGGACACATCTTCTATGCCGAAATAGATCTTGGCGGCGCTGGCAATGCCCCAGGCATTGCGGCCATAGTAGATAGTGTTTAGGTACAGTTCCAGGATTTTGTTCTTGTTCTGGTAGTAATCCTCCAGCTGCAGCGCCAGGAAAGCCTCTGTCAGTTTCCGCTGCACAGTCTGATCCGGATCCAAAAAAAGGTTGCGAGCCAGCTGCTGGGTGATGGTGCTGCCTCCCTCAACAAAGTTTTGACTCATTAAATTGTCTACCGCAGCCCGGGCAATCCCCCGGAAATCTATCCCGCCGTGCTGGTAAAAGCGTTCGTCCTCGATAGCCACAACCGCCTGCCGCAGTGAGAGGGGCATATCATCAATCATGACATATCTTCCTGTAGGTACCAACAACTTGTCAGTACCTTTTTTTAGAATCTTGGAGGCTTCACTGTTCAGTGGCATCCGTTCAATGCTGGGAAGGGACGGTATGAAGCGGGAAACTGCCAATGGATGTTTGAACACCGCAAAACCTGCCAGAGCGCCTAATAGGACGAAAAAAAACAAAAGTCGCAGCAAGAATTTCATTGCCTATCCTCCGGTGCCTTTTAACTAACAGTATGGCATATTTCGGCACAGCCATGTAAAACACCTACAAAAATAAAAAAATGCCCTGGCCAATTTCCGTTCCGCCAGGGCAAAGAGCAGAGGGGTTAGATTGAGGAGGAGTGAGATGAGAAGGTTCAATACTTATCGAACTAAGTATTGATTGTGAAAGTTAGTAAATTCACAATCTCATTGTAACTCATTTTCTTTTGTTTGCAAAGGGGTTTTTCCATTTTCAGAATTGTAAAACATTAGAGAGCGGCAATCGGGGGAAAACTTGTCTATGGGCTAAGTAAATAGTACAATGAGTTGAGAAATGGCAAAAATTAGCGCAAAGGGAAAGATTGTGACTTTTGAAGCAGCCTTGATCAGTTTAAGAAAGTATTCTTCAGGCTCAGGAAAGAGGGGATTGCGGTGAGGGTAGCCGTAATTGACGGTCAGGGCGGGGGCATAGGCAAACTGATAGTGGAAAAAATCCGCAAGGCCCTGCCGGAAACGGAAATAATAGCCTTAGGCACCAATGCCCTTGCCACCAGTTTGATGCTTAAAGCTGGAGCCAACGAGGGGGCATCAGGGGAGAATGCAATCAAGGTCAATGCTCCCAGAGTGGACGTGATTGCCGGCCCTTTAAGCATCCTGGTTGCCAATGCCATGCTGGGTGAATTGACTCCCACGATGGCTGCCTCCATTGCGCAGAGTGACGCTCTCAAAATTCTCCTTCCGCTTACCAGGTCACGAGTAGAAGTAATCGGGGCAGGGAACGAACCTTTACCTCACCAAGTGGATTTGCTAATTCAAAGATTACAAAACATCCTAGTTGACAGGGCAAAATAGAATTGCTACAATCAAATTAAACCATGAAAACCGATAATAATACTAGGATTTAGGAGGAAGGAATATGCGCATAGCTGGCAGCGTTACTGAATTGATTGGCCAAACTCCATTGGTTAAGCTTAACCGCCTGGCAGGCGAGGCTTCCGCCACTGTATGTGTAAAGCTGGAATCCTTCAACCCCGGCGGCAGCGTGAAAGACCGCATAGCTCTAAGCATGATAAACCGGGCAGAGGAGGAGGGCCTGCTTAAACCCGGCTCTACCATTGTTGAGCCTACCAGCGGCAACACTGGTATAGGACTGGCCATGGTGGCCGCCGCCCGAGGTTACCGCCTGATTCTGATTATGCCTGAAACCATGAGCATTGAACGCCGATTGCTGGCGGCGGCCTACGGCGCCGAGTTCGTGCTGACTCCAGGCGCTGAAGGGATGAAAGGGGCAATCCGCAGGGCGGAGGAAATTCTGACGGAACACCCGGAGTACTTCTGCCCCCAGCAGTTTAATAACCCTGCCAACCCTGAAATCCACCGCACAACCACCGCAGAGGAGATCTGGTCTGCTACTGAAGGCGCTGTAGATGTGATTGTGGGCGGGGTAGGCACCGGTGGGACTATTACCGGGGTAGGTGAGGTGCTAAAAGCCCGAAAACCCAGGGTTCGGGTAGTGGCGGTGGAACCTGTCCACTCGCCTGTGCTCTCCGGCGGCAATCCGGGACCCCATAAAATTCAGGGCATAGGCGCTGGGTTTGTGCCGGAGGTGTTAAACAAAAACATCCTGGACGAAATCAGCACTGTCTCTAACGATGAGGCCATTGAAACGGCCCGTCGCTTGGCCAAGGAGGAAGGCATCCTGGTGGGGATTTCCGCCGGGGCTGCGGTCTTTGCGGCCTTGAAAGAAGCCAGGAAGCAAGGGCCCGGCAAGTTAGTGGTTGTGATCGCTCCCGACACTGGCGAGCGGTATTTGAGTACCGAACTGTTCAAACTGGCCGGCATGTAGTAAACTTAAGAGAAAATTGCCGAGGACAGACACACTGGAAGGTCTGTCCTTTCCTAATTTTACCTGCCGGTATTTGCTAGAATGGGGGTTGATGTTTACCAGTTAAGTGGTGTTTTGCTTTACAACGCTTTTGGCCTTGTGCTAAAATATTTGCGGAAACCCCCTAAGGAGGAGAATTTGTGTCAGGTCATTCAAAATGGGCTAATATTAAACATAAAAAAGCCAAAGCGGACGCTCAAAAGGGCAAGGTATTTACGAAACTGGGCCGGGAGATTATAGTTGCTGCCCGCCAGGGCGGGGGAGACCCCAACGGCAACTTCCGGCTAAAACTGGCAGTCCAGGCCGCAAAGGCCGCGAACATGCCTAACGACAACATTCAGCGGGCAATTCAAAAAGGTGCAGGGGGCGCGGAGGGCGCCAATTTTGAGGAACTCACTTATGAGGGGTACGGTCCCGGCGGGGTGGCGGTAATGATTAATATTGTCACGGATAACCGCAACCGTACTGCGGGGGAGATTCGCCACCTGTTCTCAAAGCACGGGGGCAACATGGGAGAAACCGGCTGTGTAAGCTGGATGTTTAGTTCCAAAGGACAAATTATTCTCGATCTCAGCAAAGTGTCTCTTAGTGAGGACGAATTGATGCTGATTTGCCTGGATGCCGGCGCCGAAGACTTGAAAGTTGCGGACGAGTCGGTGGAAGTGTTGACTGCGCCCAGGGACGTGGAGACTGTCAGGCAGGCTCTGATTGACCAAGGTATTGAAATTGACAGCGCTGGAATCAGCCTGATACCGGAAAATACGGTTGAGGTGACAGACATGGACCAGGCTGGGAAAATTCTTAAATTGATGGACGTATTGGAAGACCATGATGATGTGCAGGATGTGTACGCCAATTTTGATGTTCCGGACGAGATAATGGAACAACTGTAACCAGTGACTTGGACTGAAAATCCGGCAGCGCTGCTGCTGGATTTTTTTTTGCACCGGGCAATCACCCGGTAACGTGGGTGCGCACGCTGATGGGAATCAATGATGTATGCATTTTTCGTGGGCAGGATAACGTCCGGCGGGCGTCGAATTAGGGCTGGAAGGTGAAACGGGATGATAATACTTGGGGTTGATCCTGGCACAGCCATCATGGGGTACGGCCTGATTGCCATGGAAGGAAACCGCTTCAGCGCTCTTGAATATGCCTGTTTTTATACCAAGGCCGGGGTGCCGCTGGCCCAGAGGTTAAGAGATCTCTATAGGAATCTGCAGTTGGTGATAGCGCAGTACCGGCCCGACCATCTGGTGGTGGAGGAACTGTTTTTCAATAAGAACACCACTACAGCCCTGGCAGTGGGACAGGCCAGGGGAATTGTGCTCCTGGCAGGAGCGGAGGCCGGGATTCCGGTGTATGAGTATACTCCCTTGCAGGTCAAACAAGCTGTGGTGGGTTACGGCCGGGCTGACAAGAATCAGGTGCAGCAGATGGTCAAGACCATTCTTGGGTTATCACAGATACCCAAACCTGATGACGCGGCAGATGCCCTGGCGGTGGCAATCTGCCATGCCCACTCGTACAGAGCTAACGGGTACTACTCTTGAGGAGAATTCAGAACCCAGAATTCAGAAGTCAGAATATTAACTTGCAGGGACGTGAATTCAGGTGCCAGAGGACCTGGTGTAAAAATGAGTCAGTGGTGGCTTGGGCCATTCTGAATTCTGACTCCTGAATTCTGAATTCCTCATAAAAGAATGTCTGGAGGTAACCGCGTGATTGCCATGCTGAGGGGCCGGTTGGCCCTTTTCAGGGAAGACTATATTGTGCTCGATGTGCAGGGTGTCGGCTATAAAGTGTACACCCCTGTCAGTGCCGGGATGAGCCTGGGCCAGGAGGTTACCCTGCACACCTACCTGCAGGTAAGAGAAGACGCCTTGGTGCTGTACGGATTTCCGCTGCAGGAGCAGTTGGAGCTGTTTGAACTCTTGATTTCAGTGTCGGGCATGGGACCAAAGACCGCACTGGGAGTTCTCAACTGTATGGATGCGGCCCACATCCGCCAGGCGGTGCTGGCGGAGGATTTGGCAACCCTGACCAGGATTCCGGGTGTAGGCAAGAAAACCGCGCAGAGGTTGGTGCTGGAATTAAAGGACAAGCTCAAACCGGGTTTTGGGGAAATACCCGCTGTTATTTCGGGTCAGGAGGGGCCCGCAGCAGAGGCTGTCGAAGCGCTGTTATCCTTGGGTTACACCCCTGCGGAGGCAAAAAGCGCTTTGAGCAAAGGACTTGAAGAATCTGCCGGTGCTCAGGACCTGGAAACCTTAATCAAGCTGGCTTTGAAGCAAACCAGGTAGGAGGATTTACTGGTGGAAGAACGGATAGTATCGGGGACTCAACTGGACGGCGATTGGGAACAGGACAAAAGCCTGCGACCGCGGCAGTTGAAGGAATACATTGGGCAGGATAAGGTCTGCAGCAACCTGGCGATTTTCATTGAAGCGGCCCTGGGGCGGGGAGAAGCGCTTGACCATGTCTTGCTCTACGGGCCGCCAGGTCTGGGCAAGACTACCCTGGCCCACATAATCGCCAATGAGCTGCAGGTACACATCAGGGTGACTTCCGGCCCGGCAATTGAACGGCCGGGAGATCTGGCAGCAATTTTGACATCACTGGAGCCCCGGGATGTGCTTTTTATCGATGAAATCCACCGCTTAAACAGGACGGCTGAGGAAATCTTATATTCCGCCATGGAAGACTTTTCGTTGGATATTGTCATTGGCAAAGGTCCCAGCGCCCGGTCAATAAGAATCAGCCTGCCGCCATTTACCTTGGTGGGAGCAACTACCCGCCCTGGTCAGTTGACCGCTCCCCTCAGGGACAGGTTCGGAGTGATCAGCCGCATGGAATTCTATTCCTCCCGGGATTTGGCAGAAATAATCGCCCGTTCGGGAAACATTTTAGGTGTTGAAATTGTTGACGGTGGAGTTGAAGAGATAGCGCGCCGCTCCAGGGGTACCCCACGCATTGCCAACCGCCTGTTAAAGAGGGTGAGGGATTTTGCCCAGGTTAGGGCGGGAGGGGTGATTTCTTTAAGGGTAGCCCGGGAAGCCCTGGATTTGCTGGAAATCGACGATTTAGGGCTGGACCGGGTAGACCGTAGGCTGTTGGAGACAATTATTCATAAGTTCAGCGGCGGGCCTGTGGGGTTGGATACTTTGGCTGCGACCATCAGCGAAGATTCTGCAACTATCGAGGATGTGTACGAGCCCTTTTTGCTCCAACTGGGTTTTCTCAACCGAACGCCGCGGGGCAGGGTTGCTACTCCTATGGTGTACCGCCACCTGGGCATCACTCCGCCGGACAATTTACAGCTGGGCTTGTTTACCGGGGAGTAGGACGGGGATGCATATTTTTTGACAGCAGGGATCAGATTGATAAAGTATCAGTTGTGACAGGGGTGAACCTGTTGAAAAGGATTGTGCTTGCTTGTCTCGTGTCTCTGGTTTTGGCCCTGGCCTCACCGGGGTATGCTTTGGCAGCGCCGCATGTCAGGGTAGGGTTGGTCTGGGATTTAGCCGGGAAAGATTACCTGGGTTTTGAAGTGGTTCAGGGCAGTTACAGCCTGCTGGCGGACGGGAAAGCAGTGCGCTCCGGGGTTGGAGCGGGTACGGCTTTTCGCGCGGGTTCTGGCCCATGGGGTTTGGTTCTGTTTATACAGGGCCAGCCCGAGGGGTTTGTGCACAAAATTCAGTTGGAACCGGTTAACGGCAAGCTGCCGGTGTTCAAACTTTACAGCGACCAGAGCAGCAAAAAGTACCGGGGCAGCCTGGAAATTACCCGAAAGCCTGATGGCACTCTGCTGGTGGTCAATACCTTGGGAGAACAAGAATACCTGTACGGGGTTGTTCCCATGGAGATGAGCAACTCCTGGGCTGCCCAGGGTTTTGAAGCTTTGAAGGCCCAGGCGGTGGCCGCCAGAACTTACCTGCACAGCCATTATGACACTGGCCTGTCCAAGGGATACAACATTTCAGACAGCCCTAACCTGGATCAGGCTTATGCCGGTTACAGCGTTGAGGGTGCCGCCAGCCGGGCGGTAGACGTTACGGCCGGGGAGATCCTGGTTGATAGGATTTCCCGTAAACCTATCAACGCCTCCTATCATTCCAACAGCGGCGGTTACACGGAGGACTCGGAAAACGTCTGGGGAGGGACAGACCCCCACCTCAGGGGCAAGCCTGACCCTTATTCCCTGGGGCAGGGGTTTTTCGCTGATAAATGGGAGTTTACGGCGTCGGGTATCGCCCTGGGAAGACCCTTGGGATTGGGACCGGTAACTGATGTGAAACTGGAGAAGTTTCCATCGGGCAGGGTAAAGAAGGTTGTCTTGACGGACGTAACAGGGCGTTCTGTGAGCAAAACGGGCAGGCAGTTTGTCACTTATTTTTACCCTAAGGGCAGGGCCATAACTGACCGGGACTTTCTAAGCAATTTATTTTCGGTACAAGTGTTGGCCAAGGGCTCGGATTCTCTGCTTGTCCCTAACCCAGTCGAGTATCTAATCGCCGCAGCTGAAAAACAGATGGGTCCGCGGCTTGATTTGGTTGATACTTCTGTTACCCCGCCAAATTCCCGGCCCAGCCCGTATCCGGTTTATCTGTTCAGCGGCGGCGGCTGGGGGCATGGTGTGGGCATGTCCCAGTGGGGGGCCTACGGCATGGCCAGAAAAGGTTATAGCTACAGTCAAATATTGGAATACTATTATTCCAACGTCAGTATCAGCAAAGCAAAATAGATGGAACGCAAAGGAGAAAGCGCAACAGACAGATGCAACTAGCGGATTTTGACTTCTATTTGCCCGAACGGCTTATTGCACAGCACCCGGTAGAACCGAGGGACTCGTCCCGCCTCATGGTTGTGGACCGCAGCAAAGAGACTTTTGCGCACGAAATGTTCAAAGATATAGTGAACTATTTGGAGCCCGGGGATGTGCTGGTGCTGAATAATACCCGGGTAATGCCTGCCCGTTTGCTCGGTGTGAGGGAAGGAACGGGAGCCAGGGTGGAAGTGCTCCTCCTCAAACGGTTGGACAAAGATAGCTGGGAAGTTTTGGTCAGACCAGGAAAGAAGGCCAGGATGGGAACAGAGCTGGTATTTGGCGAAGGGATGCTGCGGGCGGAAGTTGTTGGAGATACCCCTGCCGGAGGAAGGCTTGTCGCTTTCCAGTATCAGGGGATATTTGAACAAGTATTGGATAAACTGGGTACGATGCCCTTGCCGCCCTATATTACGGCAAAGCTGCAAAACCCTGAGCGTTACCAGACGGTTTATGCCCGGGAAAGCGGTTCAGCGGCTGCACCCACGGCCGGACTCCACTTTACGTCTGAACTCCTGGAAACCCTTAAGGGCCGCGGAGTGGAGCTTGTGGAGATTCTACTGCACGTGGGGCTTGGAACTTTCCGGCCAGTCAAGGTGGAGAATGTTTTGGAACACCGCATGCATTCCGAATATTACCGTATCTCTGCTGAGGCGGCAGAGAGGATAAATGACGCCAAAAAAGCGGGCAGGCGGGTTATAGCTGTAGGTACCACCACTGCCAGGACCCTCGAGTCGGCCGGCGGACCAGACCACAGGGTATCTGCCCAGGAAGGCTGGACTGATATTTTTATTTATCCCGGCTACAGGTTCGAAATAGTTGATGCACTCTTAACCAACTTTCACTTTCCCAAGTCAACCCTGCTGATGCTGGTCAGCGCCCTGGCCGGGCGGGAAAAAATCCTCAAAGCCTACGCCCAAGCCATAGAGCGGGAATACCGCTTCTACAGCTTCGGCGATGCCATGCTCATACTCTAAAAGGAGACCAAACAGTGGCAGTAATGTTGGAAATCATCAAGGAAAGCAAACGCACCAAGGCCCGCCTGGGCCGCTTACATACACCCCACGGCACAGTGGATACTCCGGCCTTCATGCCCGTGGGTACTCAGGCAACGGTAAAAGCCATGACCCCGGAAGAATTAAAGGAGATCGGTGCCCAGATTATTTTGAGCAATACCTATCATTTGTTTCTCCGGCCCGGCCATGAACTGGTGGCCGAGGCCGGCGGGCTGCACAAGTTTATGCACTGGGACCGTCCAATTCTTACTGACAGCGGCGGCTTCCAGGTGTTCAGCCTGGGGGATTTGCGCAAAATAACTGAGGAAGGGGTACAGTTCCGTTCTCATCTGGACGGTTCCAGCTTGTTCCTCGGGCCGGAACAGGCCATGGAGATTCAGATGGCGCTGGGGTCGGACATCGCCATGGCCTTTGACGAATGTACCCCCTACCCCAGCAGCTACGAGTACGCCAAAAGCTCCATGGAACGCACTACCCGCTGGGCGGAAAGGTGCCTAAAATCCCAAACCCGGCAAGACCAGGCGGTATTTGGCATTGTCCAGGGGGGCATGTACCGGGACTTAAGGGAACAGAGCGCCAGGGATTTGTCCTCCCTGAATTTTCCGGGGTATGCCGTGGGAGGGCTAAGCGTCGGTGAACCCAAACACATGATGTATGAGGTATTGGATTACACAGTGCCTCTTCTGCCGGCAGGAAAGCCCCGCTATCTGATGGGTGTGGGTTCTCCCGATTGCCTGATAGAAGGTGTAATGCGAGGCATTGACATGTTTGACTGCGTTTTGCCAACCCGCATAGCCCGCAATGGCACAGTGATGACCAGCCGGGGCAAATTGGTGATTCGCAACGCAGAACACGCCAGGGACATGGGCCCGCTGGATCCCCAATGTGATTGTTATGCTTGCCGCAACTACAGCCGGGCCTATATCAGGCACCTGGTTAAAGCCGATGAAATCCTGGGTCTAAGGCTGACCACAATCCATAACCTTTATTTCCTACTGCAGCTGATGGCGGAAATCCGTACAGCCATTGAGCAGGACAGCCTGCCCGAATTCCGGCAGGAATTTTTTGCCCGCTATGGGTATGAACCCTAGAAGGAATCCCCGCTTCAGCGCTGAATAACTATTACATGCACTACTCAAGAGCCAGTAGTCAGAATTCAGGAGTCAGGAGTCAGAAGTTAGGGCAGAATGAGAGAACAGTTTACCATCTTGAACTATTCTGAATTCTGACTACTGACTCCTGAATACCTCAATAATTATTAAGGAGGAAACAATAAGTGAACCAAACTTATTCCCTGGTCCTATACATCGCGGTCTTTTTCGGGATCATGTATTTTCTGATGATCCGCCCGCAGCAAAAGCAACAAAAGTCCCGCCAAGCCTTGTTGTCCAGCCTTAAGGTCAAGGACAAGGTGATTACTGTTGGAGGAATCCATGGTAAGATTATCAGAGTCAAAGAGGACAGCGTAGTGCTGCAAATCGCCGACAAAGTGGAAATCGAAGTGGCCAAGAGCGGCATAGGCAGTGTGGAAAACCGTAAAGCTGAAGCTGAGGAGCCTAAGGTCAAAAAGGGCAAAGCCGAAACCCAGGAAGAAAACCCCGTTGGGGAAGCCGACAAGGCGGAGTAACCTGCAGAGAAAAAGGCCGGGCCAGGTTCGGGGACTCATTTGTCGTCCCAGAACCCGGCTCGGCTTTTGTGTGTCAAGGGGACAGGTGCACTGACACACGCTTACCAGATCAACAAAAAGCAAGGATCCGTTCAGACTGATAGTTAGACGGGTCCTTTTTTTCTGTAAAATCATCAGGCAGCTTTTGAACATTTGGTTTGGGCCCTAAGAAAATTGGAAATAAAAGCTTTTTTGCAAAAATTTTGCAGAATCTCTCTACACTTAAGTTATTCGTGCCATCTGTATCTGGAACCTATCACGGGTTCTAAGCGATCAAGTTGAATGAAGGGAGGAGAGGTGGACCGGAAAAAAGAGATTTTATTGACGATAGGAGCAGGGATTATGTCTGAAAACACTTATTTGGAAATTGATCCTTCTGATGTCGAGCAAAACAAAGTAAGACTCAGCGGCTTTAGCAATAGTTGTTTATATTCAAAACATTTCTTGTAGGTGCATAACTAAGAAAGTATTTGGAGGGTGTTATTTCTGATGAAAAAATTAAATATTGGGATATTCCTTTTAACGGCAGCCATAGTCGTTTCCCTAACTGGTTGTGGATCCGTTCAGAATAAGATTTCTGAAAAAGTGAATGAGGGGATTGCTGAAAAGGCGGTCGGCGGCAAGGTAGATATCACCAAGGACGGAGTTAAAGTCCAGAAGGATGGGGTCAACTATGAAACCGGCAAGGACCTGAAGTGGCCGAAGGAGGCGATGGGGGATTTGCCGGAGCCCAAGGCCAAGATTATCTCCGTGGTGAATGGTGATGCCGGCAAAGGGGGTACGGTGGCCTATACTGGAATGAGCTTGGAGGATGCCAAAGCCTATGCCGAGACGCTGAAAGGGCTCGGTTATAAGGGTGGGATGAGTATCTCCGATGGAGATATTATTAGCCACTCCGGGAAAAACGAGAACGGTGCTTCCGTCATGTTCATCTATAACACCAGTCCCAAGGAAGGCTCCATCATGTATACTCCGGCGGGGGCTCAATAGGGACAATTCATCAACGAGGGAGCCTTACGAGCAGAGAATTTCTAATTCGCCATGAAAATTGGCTCAAGATGCATGGAAATAGATGGTAATAAGCCGAGAGTATATTTTATCATGGTTGAATAAAGAGGCAAACTTAACGCCAAAAAATGTAAGGAGAGTGGTAAGTAACATTAAATTCTTATTAAAGTCTAACCGAACAACCCGAAACTTACAAAAAATTATGGCACTTGTTCTTATCCTGGCTCTTGTCAGCGTGGGTTTAGTGCCAAGACCAGCCCAAGCTGCTTCGCAGCCTATCCTGGTAACCTTTTCTGGACAGGTAACGGACGACGAAGGTAAGCCCGCCGCTACTAGGATCAGGGCTTTCCTTATCCCAAAAGGCACTGGAGAGATGCTTAACGAACCCTTTGCCACGGGAACATCGGACTCTGAAACCGGCATTTATGTCCTAAAGGATGCACACGCCTACGGTTCTCCTGAAATCATTGACATTGCAGGTTATATCGATACCTATGACTTTGCGTATATTGTCGATAACGTTGGGGTCAGCGGTGGGGTGTCTGAATATCAGGGATATTTTACTCCTAATGAGGTGGTCAAAGATTTCCAGATTACAAAGCACGGTACAGTAGCAGTACATATAACCGATATGGATGGCAATAGTGCACCGAGCGGCGTACCCATGTGGTTTAGTTACACACGTCCTTTCAACAACGATGATACTGCCTGGCCGGAAAACGCCCCTCCCTCCGATGGAGTTAGTCCGAAACAAATTACCGATGCCAGTGGAACAATTTCCATGAAGCTTGATGCCTCTTGGAGTTATGATGGGGGCAGTCTGGGGGGATTTATTTATGCATTCCCAGCCGGTTACAGAACTTATGGCGGGGCCTACCAAACCGGTGCTTTACGTTATGATTGGACGGATATGGCTGACGTTTCGGCCCATGCCAACAAAACTGTTGAATATAGCATAAAGGTTAAACCCCTGGGCCAGATTCTTACCAGGCTTGAGGATTCTATCACAGGACAAACGGTATCAGGAGCAGATGTAAATTATACATCTGTTGATCCTGGGGATACATCCAATCAATACAATATAAATAAGTACCAGGAGAATACCGAAGATGGCGGAAGCGTATACGCTTTAGGTCCGGTCAACATTGAAGTAGAGGACCCTGATGACCCCGGCAATAATCATCTGGGCCATTATACACAGCAACAAACAGTTTCTCCAGTCCCCTGGGGTAAAGTTCCGGTTACAATGAAGCTTGAACCTCATGAACCCGGGGTAATTTCCGGCAAAGTATATGATAATAATAACAATCCCGTCGCCGGAGCGACAGTCGAACTCCTATGGGATGAAGTGTTTGGCGAAGGAGGAGTCGGAGGAGGTATTTACAAAACTATACAGCAGATCACGTCTGGCACTGATGGTTCCTATCAGTTTACAGGTGTTGTGCCAACTCCAAGGTACAGTTACACCCTCCGCGCCAGTAAGATCCTGTATAGTGCCTCCTGGCAGGGATACGTTTATGTATCCTCAGATGAAATCACCACTGCCGACGACTTTGTTCTTTCCCCGGCATCGTCTACTGTCAGCATCACCCCTTCCACCTTCCCCATTGGCCAGACTGCTTCAGTAAAGGCCGAGGTTAAAGACGAAGCAGGCAATCCCGTTGCCGATGGAACGGAAGTCGTTCTTACAACCAGCAGAGGGACACTTACCTCAGGAACGGATACTGGAACTCATATTCATGTCCTGGTATCCGGTGGGCTGGTTACAGCTCAACTGTCTTCAGACTCAGAAGGACCGGGAGTAGTTAGCTTGAACAATGGGGAAGCAGTGACATCTTTTGAAGCAACTGCTCCTCTTGACATTACGGTTCCTACTTGGTCTACGGAAAGTAGTCTGACCGCTTCGGATGTCAGCAGCAGCAGTCTCACGCTGACATGGTCGGCGGCCACTGACAATGTGGGAGTGACGGAGTATAGGATATATCGTGATGGCAGCGTGATCGCCACCGTGGCCGGAGATGTGTCTACCTATAATGTGTCGGGGTTGACCCGGGGTACGGCTTATACGTTCAAGGTGGATGCCGGGGATGCGGCAGGGAACCGGAGTACTGCCGTGGAATCCACAGCAACCACTCTTGCGGGAGAAGCACATCATGGAGGCGGTGGTAGTCCGGGTGGTTCAGGTGGCTCGGGCGGTCTACAACCGACAGGGGTTCTCCTTGCCTGTGCTGATGTCCACAGTGACGCTGCGGCTTTGGTCCAGGCTCCGGAAGGAACTGCGGTTATAATTCCGGAGGGAACTCTGCCGGTGAATGCCGACGGAACATCGAGCACCCTCACTGTCACTATTTCTCAAGCTAATCAGACGGCCGATCCCGGTACATCTAATCCCAAGGCCAATCTGGTTGCTTATGATCCACAGGTCACCGAACGGAGTTTTGGGCCGGATGGCACGAAATTTGCCGCACCGGTCACCCTCACCATTCCCTTTGGAAAAGCTAATATTGATCCGGCTGATCTCGCGCACCTGGCTATTTTTCTCTGGAAAGACGGGCGTTGGATCAAAGTAGGGGGGAAGGTGGATCCTGTCCAGCAGACCATCTCCGTGACGGTCAGCTATTTCTCCACCTATCGGGTGATGGCGGATCGAACGCAAGTGCC
>JAJYNB010000359.1 GCA_021786555.1 Bacillota bacterium
ATTCCCCGCAAGTATACCAAGTCGGCATAATCAGGGTAAGCCTCCAGGCTCACTTCCGTCTCCTGCAGAGCTTCATCCCAGGCTTGGAGCTGCAGCAAACACTGGATTTGTACCCTACAGCAGGCGCTCAGCCACATTGGTCCACCCGACTGGAGTTTCCGGGCCAGCTGCAGAGCGATGAGCGCTTCCTGCCAACGATTTTGTCTGTTGTATTCCACCCCCAGGTTAAAATAGTCGAAGGAGTCTGCCTGGCCCGCTCCCACCCGCCGCTGCAGGATTGAGAAATTGCGCTCCCGCTTCTGCTTGCGAACAAGATAAGGTTCCAGGTAACCGTAATGCAGAATGCGGATGTCAGGACGGCTTACCAGTTTATTACCCGGTTTGAGTTCCGATAATTGTTCATGTACAGGACGGCTGAAGCGGTAGCCTGGCCTATTGCGGAACAGACGCAGGTTCAGTGTCAGCTCGTACTGGGCGCCGGGAGTCTCCCCGGTGTAGTTAACCAAGCTAAAGAGATAACCCTCGGCGTCTCCGGGAGAACCAACCGCCTGGCGGATTTTTTCCCTGTCTTCAGCCAGCAACTCCTCATCGGCATCCAGAATCAATACCCATTTCCCCCTGGCCTTCTCGAGAGCGAGGTTCTTGGGCGCTGAGAAATCATCCTGCCAGGGATGGTCATAGACCTTAGCCCCGAAAGAGCGAGCTATCTGCCTGCTGTCATCCACGGACCCTGTATCTACGACTATGATTTCATCCACAAGTTCTTGCACACTGCCCAGGGCTCTGGGCAGGTCGCCCTCCTCATCCCGCACGACCATGCACAGACTGAGTCGGGGTTTAGCTTTGCTCATTGCCAGTCACCCCATTTATTTCCAGTCATTGCTGTCAGGCACGGTGCTAACCTTGTAAAAATATATGCTGCCTAGTCTCCAAAGGTATCCTTTGGCAGCGGAAAAAGTCCCGTCATTATCTCTGGCAGGCACCAGTCAACCCCGCCTTCCATAAACTAAATAAGAACTTTGACCATCTTAAGGTTTGAAGGAGTTGATGCGCAATGCCAGGCATCAAAGTTTTTAGCGACCTGGGGCTGAATGTCAATAACGCCACTGCGGCATGTTTCCTCGCCACGGTGAGTAACTCCACCGCCGCCAGTTTTCTCTCAACCGTTAGCAACTCCACCGCGGCGAGCTTCCTCGCCACCGTAAGCAACTCGACCGCCGCAAGCTTTCTCTCAACCGTTAGCAACTCCACCGCTGCCAGTTTCCTCGCCACCGTAAGCAACTCGACCGCCGCAAGCTTTCTCTCAACCGTTAGCAACTCCACCGCTGCCAGTTTCCTCGCCACCGTAAGCAATGCCACAGCAGCCTGCTTTCTAGCCACCATAAACAATACTACCGCAGCCTGTTTCGTCACCCAACTCGGTGCGAGAACCACCACCGACTCCAGCGAAGCTGTTACCAGCGCCGTCACTACCTATGCCAACGCCACCAGTCAAAACATACTGTCTCAAAGCGACTGCACCTTTACGGTACTTAACAACTCCATTGCAGCGAACTCGGCTTTGGTGAAAATCACGCTTAGCCCAGATAACACCAACTATGCTGATGATCCCGGTATAACACCCGTCACCCTTACCCAAAACGCCATGACCTTCCTGGTCCCAGGTAGATTTGTCAAGTATGCCCGCGTTTCCTATGCCGCCGTCACCGCAAGTAGCACCATTTCCCTCAGCATCTGGTTCCAGGCCCGCGTGTAGTGCCAACCTGCCTTCCCCTCCAAGGGACGGCAGGATTACATATCGCTGCAGGAGTCAGGAGTCAGCATAGCAACGATTTTTTAGTGCGGAGTATGCATGACTACGCGAATTCTGAACGCGTCATCTAGATACTTCTGAAACAGCTTTAGCCAGCAAGGGGCTGGTAAATTGCCAGAAGCATATTCTCGGGGCATTCTGAATTCTGACTACTGAATTCTGACTACCTGAATAGTATCTCACCAGTCGAGGGCAGGTGATAGTCAAAATGTCGGTTTTTATCCCCGCCCCAGCCAAAGACGCCTTTGTAGCAAGTCATTTGATAAAAAAGAACTTTGCCGATGCGGAATCCCTGTTTGTAGGTTCAACGACAGGCTCTACCGCCGTTTTCCGTATTTTTATCAAATTTGACATCAATGCGGTCCCCAAGAATTCCATTCTCTCCTCTGCCAACTTACGTATGTTCGTAAAACGCAACGATTATGCGCAGATTTCGAAGACCTTTGACATCCATCTCTTAACGAAACGGTTCGAAGAAGACGAAATCACCTGGCGGAAGCAGCCGGCTTTTGATGGCGCTATTTCCTCCAGTGCCGAAGTGAGAAACGAAAATGGCATTTTCGTCGATTGGGACATCACCAGTCTGGTCCAGCGCTGGCGGTCGGGTGAAGTCAAGAACCGGGGCTTGTTGATCAAGGCGCGGGATGAAGCCCTGCCTAGCCTCTTGGCCTTTGACAGCCGCGAAAGCGCCAGCCTGGACCGGCGCCCCAACATTACCATCAACTTGCAGGAGTCCACCCAAAGTTTTGCCTTAAACGCCCATTTATTCTTTGCCGATGTGGAAAAAAGTCTGGTCAGCGGGGACGACTACCAGTACACTTTTCCCCGCGATGTTTCCACGGTGTTCTTCCATACCTTTTTCATCCAAAACAAAGGGACCAATCCGGTCACGGTTGCGGCCCAGATCAGCCCCGATAATACCAGCACCACCTGGCTGGATGACAGTGCAGTTTCCGTTGTAAACGCAGGAGAGAATTTTGCCATAACTTCAACCCACCTGGCCAAATGGACCAGGCTTGG
>JAJYNB010000420.1 GCA_021786555.1 Bacillota bacterium
AGGCTCGGTCATCCCGTAACATTCTGAATTCTGACTTCTGACTTCTGAATTCCTCTTGTAACACTGCTTGTTATTCTAGAGTCCTGGCGGGAAATCCTGCTATTATTTTTGTTATTAAAACTTTGCAGTTTTGGCAGGATTTAATTATAAAAAGTTGAACATTTAGAAAAAATTGAAGTTAAATTTAAGCGGCTGCCAGACACAGGTTTAAATTGGGGCAGCAAGAACCCGGACGGCAAAGGAGATGGAATTTCTTGGCAGTAGTTTCCGGTCAAAATTCTACGATTAAAATCAAGGCGGACTGGTGCAAAAAGTGCGGGGTTTGCCAGGCTTTATGCCCAAAAAAAGTCCTGGGCAGCGATGAACTGGGACGGGTTTTAGTGCTGGCACCAGACCAGTGCATTGCCTGCAGAATCTGCGAACGCATCTGCCCTGACTTTGCTATTAGTGTAGAGGTGAAAGAAGATGAGTAGGTTCAGGTTGATGCAGGGCAATGAAGCCTGCGCTGAGGGGGCTCTTATGGCCGGCGTCCGGTTTTTTGCCGGTTATCCTATCACTCCTTCCTCGGAAATTGCTGAGTTTATGGCTGAAAGGCTGCCCCTGGTGGGAGGCAGTTTTATTCAGATGGAGGATGAAATTGCCAGCATGGCCGCCGTAATAGGGGCATCCCTGGCTGGGGTAAAGGCGTTCACGGCTACCAGCGGACCCGGCTTTTCCCTGAAACAGGAGAACCTAGGGTACGCTGCGGCCACGGAAATTCCCTGTGTAGTTGTTAATGTCATGCGGGGCGGGCCCAGTACCGGCCTGCCCACTTCTCCGGCACAGGCTGACGTGATGCAGGCACGCTGGGGCACCCATGGGGACCACCCAGTGATTGTATTATCTCCCTATTCGGTGCAGGAATGCTTTGAACTGGCCGTACAGTCCTTTTCTTTTGCGGAAGAATTCCGGGTACCGGTGATATTGCTGATGGACGAGGTGATCGGGCACTTACGGGAGAGGGTGGAACTCCCCGATAGGGTTGGGGTGGTGGAACGCAAGAAGCCAGCGGTGCCACCTGACAAGTATTACCCCTATGAAAATGAGGCGAGCATGATCCCAGCCATGGCCAATTTTGGTGACGGGTACCGTTACCACGTGACAGGGCTGATCCACGACGAGACCGGTCTGCCCAGCGGTAAGCCGACGGTGACAGAGAAGTTGCTTGAGCGCCTCAATCATAAGCTCGACCAGTACCTGGACCGGCTCGTCCTCTATGAAGAAGTGGCAACGGAGGACGCGGAGCTGATAGTATTCGCTTACGGATGTACGGCCCGTTCCGCTCTGGAAGCAGTCCACACGGCCCGCGGCGCGGGCCTCAAAGTTGGACTGTTCCGTCCGAAAACGATTTGGCCCTTCCCGGTTGAGCAGTTGGAAAAACTGAGCACCAGAGAGTTCCTGGTACCTGAGATGAACTGCGGCCAGCTGGTTGGGGAGGTAGAAAGAATTGTGGGGCGCCGACAGGTGTACCGCCTCAACCGCTTTGACGGGGAACTGATCACTCCAGACGAAATTTTCTTAAAAATCCAGGAGGTGATCTCCGGTGTTCAGTGAAATAGCTCAGTACTTCCGTACTGAAGTCCTGCCTCATATCTGGTGCCCCGGCTGCGGCATCGGCACGGTCACCGCCGCCTTCGTGCGGGCAATCAAGAATCTGCAGCTGGACCAAAACAGGGTGGTGGTGGTTTCGGGCATTGGCTGCTCTTCCCGCATGACGGGTTATCTGGACTTCAACACCCTCCATACCACCCACGGGCGGGCCCTGGCCTTTGGCACGGGCTTGAAGCTGGCCAGGCCTGAACTGGACGTGTTCGTGGTCATGGGCGATGGGGACTGCAGCGCTATCGGGGGAAACCACCTGATTCACGCAGCCAGGCGGAATATCGACCTTACCGCGCTGGTCATCAATAACAGTATTTATGGCATGACCGGTGGTCAGTGTTCACCCCTGACTCCCCATGATAAGCGGGCTACCACATCTCCTTATGGCAATCTGGACAGGCCCTTTGATCTGTTGGAACTGGCCCGCGCGGCTGGAGCAACCTATGGAGCCCGGGCCACGGTATACCATAACCAGCTGCTGACAAAGTTGTTAGTGAACGCCTACAATAATCCTGGTTTTTCTGTTGTGGAGGCCATTTCTCAGTGTCCGGTGTCCTATGGACGGAGAAACAAGTTCAAAACACCGGCGGAAATGGTTCTCTGGCAAAAGGAACATGCGGTTAGCTCAGCCCGGGGGGAGCTTGGAGGCGAAGATTTCCGAATAGGGGAGATTTTTAAGACCCAGGCGCCGGAGTTTGCAGCCGGTTACGAGAAGTTGCGGCAGAGATTGCGAGGTGGAAGTTCAGATGGCTAAACAGCAGGCCCTGTTGACCGGTACCGGGGGGCAAGGTTTAATCTTGGCGGCGATCATGCTGGCTGAGGGGGCTGTCTCTGCCGGCAAAAATGTGGTTCAGACCCAAAGTTACGGCCCCGAGGCCAGGGGCGGAGCCAGCAAAGCGGAAGTAATCATCAGCCAGGAGGAAATCAGCTATCCCAAAGTAAAAAATCCCGACCTGGTCTTGGCCATGAGCGCTGAAGCCTATAGGAAATACGGGCTGCCGCTCGGCGAGGAGACAGTGCTGATTGTTGACAGCACCTTTGTGCAGGAAGTCAAACCCCGCCTTAAGAATTTCTTCGCCCTGCCGGTGACCCGATTGACCAAGGCGGAGTTCGGGAGTGAGCAGAGCGCCAACGTGGTAGCCCTGGGGGTAGTGAGTGCGGTGAGCGGCTGGCTGAGCCATGAAGACGTCCGGCAGGGTGTACTGCAGCGGGCTCCGAAGGGCACAACAGAGCGTAATCTGGCGGCATTGGAACTGGGCTGGCGTATGGGACTTGAAGCCAAGGCCCAAGTCGAAGACCTAGCCCAAGCCCAAGTCTCAGATCTGGCTGGATTGCAGAATGGAGGAAAGATATCCTGCGCAAGTGGTAGGTAGTAAGCACGGATGGAGTGAGGAAAAGGCCCAGGACTTGAGCCGCAGTCTGGGTACAGTCTTGCTGGTGGAATGGGGCGGGCCAAGAAGTCCTCTGGCCCTGCAGTACCTGCATGAGGTGGTAATTCCAGACTTGGTTCAATGTTTCCGCAATAACGGAGATCTGCTGCAAAACCCGACTTTTTTGGAGGTTGTGGCCTGGAAGCTAAGAACCCAGTTTGCCTACCCGCTAGCTACAGCATCCGGGACCGCCGCTGATCTGCTCAAAGCCGCCTCCGGCGCCAATGAATTGCTGCAGGTCACAGACCCTAAGGAACCCTGGCGGCGGATTTTCCGTCTTTGGGTGAGTGGGGAGTCTCTGCCCAACATTGCTGAACGGCTGGGCTATCCACTGGACTACCTGGACCTGCTGCTGCTGCGGCTGAAAAAAGTCAGGCGGTTTGTTGCCGGCCGCGGCATCAGCCTTTTGGACTGCCTGCAAAACGAGGAACTGCGGGAGTTCGGCTGGGAACAGCTAAGTTTCCTCTACCAGTTCAATGCCTCAAGCAGCGGGGAACCATTGTACCAGGAAAGGCTGATCTTGGAGCAGGTTATCTATGACCTGGGTATTCCGCTGGAAGTTTCCGACCTGATTTCCCTGCTGGAAGTGGTACATGCCAATGAAGGCAGGCTGGAAAAGGTAACACTGGCTGTGGCGCTGCGGGAAGCTTACGGACAGGGCCAGGCCTTCAGTCTCAGGGAGCGGCCGACCCTGCTCCCCGGTATCTTGCGCGGGCTTATAACCCTGCACTGGCTTCAGGAGAACAAAGCAGGTAAAATGACCTTGAGTGAAAGAAGCGCCAGGACCATCGCCGGGTTCCTGCTGCCAAAACTGTCAGCGCAGCTGGCTGATTTCCTGGCATTGGACGACATTGCCGGGGCCAGGCAGTTTTTGCTGCACCAGAATCCTGAAGTTCTCATAAAAATTTTGGATTGGGTGGCGCGGGAGGCCAAGCCTGCCCAGGCCGTGGATCTGATGACCGGGATTTTTAAACAGGTCAACCGCAGGGTGGACCTCTATCTCTTGGAGGTTCTTGGCAGGTTGGAGCAGGCCTTCTCCTTTGCCTGTGATTGCCTGGAAGAAAGGGACAGCCTGCTCCGCTCTAAAGCCTGCCAGGCCCTGGGGCAGTTGGGTAATGCGGCAGGAATAAAGCCTTTGCTGGGTATGCTGCGCGATCCGGTATCCGGGGTGAGGGAGGATGCTGCAGCCGCCTTGGGCCGGCTGGGGGCTGAGGCGGCAGCTCAGGAACTGGAACGGCTGGCGCAGGATTATGCCGAGGTTTTAGGCGTGCGCGAAAGCGCTGCCGAAGCCTTGCGGCGAATCAAAGAACGCTGATGGCCTTACCCTGAAAATAAGCTTCTCGGGTCTGTTGGGGTCCGGTTGATGTTTCTGCTGAACCAACTCTGAATTTGGGCAGGTGGATGCGCGTTGGACAAAGTCTTCCTCCAGTCCCTGATTGAACTACTGCTGGAGCACGTAAGTGAGGGAGTTCATGTCACGGACAGCGGGGGGTATACCCTTTATTACAACACTGTTGCTGCCCGGATCGACGGCATCAGGCCGGAAGAGGCTATGGGCAAGCACGTGCTGGAGATGTTTCCTTCGCTTGACGGCGAAACGAGTACGATTTTGCGGGCCCTGAAGGGCGGGGACCCGGTGTTGACCAAGGAACAGAGCATCCGCAATATGTATGGCTCACCGGTCTTTCTGGAGTCTGAGACTATTCCGCTGAAGAGCGGCGGCGCGGTGGTTGGTGCTGTAGACATCACACGGAATTTGACCCAGGTGAAACAGTTGGCGGAAAAGGTGGTGGACCTCCAGTCCGAAGTTAATGCTTACCGGTATAGCAGCCAACCCGGGGGGGAGCGGGAGCAGGCCCGCTATGTACTGGATGATATCGTGGGCCGGGACATAGCCGTACAGGAAGTGAAAAACAGGGCGCTAAGGGCTGCCCGTACCAATTCTCCGGTGCTGGTAAGCGGTGAAACCGGCACAGGGAAGGAACTGCTGGTCCAAGGGATTCACAATGCCAGTCCCAGGCGGCCCGGACCGTTCATCAGCCAAAACTGTGCGGCCCTGCCCGCCTCGCTAATGGAAGGAATTTTGTTTGGGACGGTGAAGGGGAGCTTCACCGGGGCGGAAAACCGGCCAGGCTTGGTGGAACTTGCCGACGGCGGCACCTTGCTCCTGGACGAGATAACCTGCCTGGACATCGAACTGCAGTCCAAACTGCTCCGCTTTATCCAGGACGGTTTCGTACGCCGGATCGGAGACGCCAAGGTGCGTCGGGTTAACGTAAGAATCATTGCTTCTACCAACGTGGAACCGCGCGAGGCGGTGGAAAAAAGCCTGCTGCGCCCGGATCTGTACTACCGGCTTAACGTAGTGAACCTCCACCTGCCGCCTCTAAGGGAGCGCCGTGAGGATATCCTGCTCTTGGGGAAGCACTTTCTCAAGGAACTGAACCGGCGCATGGGGACAGAAGTGAAGGGTCTCGCGGCAGAGGTGGAGATGGCGTTTCTTAGATACGATTGGCCGGGTAACGTGCGGGAACTTCGGGCCACCATCGAAGGCGCCTTAAACATCGCTGAGGGAGAGTATCTGGAATTAAGGCACTTGCCCGCCTATCTTTTAAAACGAAAGCCCCAGCCAGAGCTGAATCTGCAGGGCATGGAGGGGTTAGCGCTGCATCAGGCCCTGGCTCGGGTTGAGAGGACTTTGATCAGCCAGGCGCTGGCGAAAGCCGGCAACAACATCTCCCGGACGGCCAAACTGCTCGGCATTCCGCGGCAGACCCTGCAGTACAAACTTCAGAGCATGAACTTGCAGAACGAAAAACAGTAAACAATTGCCCGGGCCAGTTGTAAAACCTTTCAAAACGGGTTCGACCAACTGGCTCTTTCTGCGCCGGTACTAAAGTTCAACGGGCGGAAGGATTTTTTCAGCGGATCAGGAAATTAGACAATGGAATCCAACATCACCGCTCACTATTCTAAACATATCATGCAATTAAAATTTGGAGGAAAAGTCATGAAAGAGCCTGTTAACACCTGGACGCACTTTGTAACCTTTTTGGCTGGTCTTGTTGGCCTGGTGTTTTTGATTATTCTTTCCCGTGACCATACCTCGAAGCTGATAACTATGACGATTTACGGGGTTAGTGTGATTCTTTTATATGGGGCCAGTACTCTTTACCATTGGGTTAAGACTACGCCGCAAAAGGAACGAATGTTAAGGAAATTGGACCATATATCTATCTTTGTTCTAATCGCGGGCACCTATACCCCGGTTTTCTACTACGGTTTAAGCGGTGCCTGGAAGTGGGCGATGTTAGGCGCCATATGGGCGTTGGCCCTGATTGGGATAGTCTTAAAAGTATTTTTTATTGGCGTTCATCGGTCGGTATCGACTGTTTTTTACATTTCATTAGGGTGGATGGCATTGATTCCTCTATTCAAACTTGTTCAGGCTTTGCCCCCAGGAGCGATTAGCTTGATGTTCCTTGGAGGAGTGGCCTATACCGCTGGCGGAGTAATTTATGCTACCAAGAAGCTGAACCTTTTCCCTAATAAGTTTGGGTTTCACGAGATATTTCATCTGTTTGTTTCGCTTGGCTCCGTATTACACTTCGTAATGATTCTGCGTTTCGTCTTACCGATGTAAAACTGGGTTTGAAGCAACAGGCTGGTACACCCGCGTTTAAGGCACTCTCAAAACTGATCAAGTGATTGGCCAGGCAGATGGGCGAGAGAGGGGTGAGATGATGTCTTCCGCGGACAAGCATCTGGTTTATTCGCTGAAGGACTTGGAGAGTTTTGCCAAGAGCCAGGACTGGGCAGAGCACTATAAGGCGTATAGTTGGGGAGAAGACAGCTGGGAAAATGGGTTTCCGGGGATTCTTGGACTTGAGCTGGAACTAACCAAGGCAGCAGGGCGGAACTATATAAAAAAGGAGCATATCATAAAAATCTCCAGCTGGGCTAGGTTGAAAAATCTTCAGAAGATGGAGTGCCCGGAGACATTTACCCTCACCACGAAGACGGATGTGGACCTCGCAGAAGTTTTAAAAAGAATGAAATTCTATGTGAAGGGTTTGGGGCCTGCATCTATGAGCAAGGTTATCCGCTTTGCTTTTCCTGCCTATGCTGGCGCTATAGATACCAGGCTGGTGCGTGTTTTCGGCATGGGTGACCCAGACTCAAAAAGGCACGAATGGCTTAACCTTGAGGTTGCTAATAATGGCTTTGGCTGGCAGATACCGGAGGCACAAGCTGCATGGCCTTCAGACTATTTGAGGTGGATAAATATTCTTAGATACCTGGCATCAGCTTTGAATACCGCGGGCGTTCAGTGCCCTCATCCTGACAGCTTCCCAACATCGGGTTTGCGCGTCAAGGGTAAGTGGCTTTGTGCCGATGTGGAAATGGCTCTGTTTGCCTATGCGACCAAGGAGTTGAGCCAGCCTAATTCTCGTTTTTGATTTATTTGCAAAGGATAGGTGTCTGCATGTCAAAAGGAATATCCCTGGAAAGCAGCCGGTTAACGTTAAGAGTGTTGGATGCGCCAGATGGCGCAAAGGTTTTAGACTTTTTTCTAAGAAATAAGGACTTTCTCAAGGAATGGGAGACTGCGAGAGAGGACAGCTTTTACACGTTGGATTACCAAGCGGAGCAACTGGCTGAGGAGCTGCGCAGGGCTGAGGAGGGAAGATTATTTAAGGTCTGGCTGTTTGAAAAAGCAGACAGGAACTTCGAACGGGTAATTGGGTCAATTGCCCTAAACGACATTGTCAGAGGCTGCTTTCATTCCTGCTTTCTGGGTTACCGGCTGGACAAAGGGGTGACGAACAGAGGATATATGACCGAGGGAGTAGAGCAAGTCTTGTTCTATGCTTTTAACGAACTAAAGCTGCACAGGATTGAGGCTAACATCATGCCCCACAATGCAGCATCGCTGCGGGTCGTTGAAAAGCTTGGCTTCTATAACGAAGGACTGGCCACCAAGTACCTGAAAATAAACGGACGCTGGGAAGACCATATCCACAAGGTACTAAGAAACCACGCTCTGGAGTGACTGAGCAGAAGTGTCAGGAACAAAACCGGAGGTGGTCTAAGTTGAGAAAAGCGGCAATAATGCTTGACTTTTTTGGGACCGTGGTACATGAAGACCATAAAATCATACCTGGAATATGTGCGCGTATCAGTAAGGACGCGCAGGTGACAGAAAAGGAGGTATATCAGTTTTGGGCCCGCAGGTTTGGCGCTTTGCTGGCGGAGAGCTTTGGGGAGAGGTTCAGGCTCCATCGGGAAGTTGAACTGGTTTCCTTACGTGATACGTTGGCATATTTCAAATTGGATACGGATCCCGCCGAACTCAGCCAACCGCTCTACGAACATTGGATGAAACCGCCTCTTTACGATGACGCCAGGCTGTTTTTGCAAGCCCTTGATATTCCTGTATGCGTAGTTTCCAACATTGACCGCTCCGACCTGCTTCAGGCCATCTCCTATCATGATTTGCAGGTGGACTATGTTGTCACCAGCGAAGACGCTCGTGCCTATAAACCCAGAACAGAGATATTTCAGCTTGCCCTCCAGGAGCTTGACGTCTTACCTCAAGACGTGTTACATATAGGAGATTCTCTTACCAATGATGTGCTGGGTGCAAAAGGTGTGGGAATTTCCACTGCGTGGGTCAACCGGAAACAGCGGGAACCGCACCCTGGCATTACCCCTGATATTGTATGTAACAACCTCCTGGACCTACTGGACTGGGGCCTTGGCCGGAGGTAAGCTGGAATTTGCCGGTAGAGAGAAAGGCTGGGTTCCGGTGCCTGAAAACCGGCAGCATGCCTTTTGCAGACTTTGGTGCTTAAAGCTGGGGCGGATTCTGCAACCGCAGTGTAAATTTAACAGAAAGGTCACAAGCGGTTCAGCCTGCCTGAACTTCACTTAGGGGTGCTCCTTCGGGAAGGATAAGCCCCTATTTTTTTGTTTGGCCAGGGATTGGATTTGGCCGTCCTGCAAGAAAGCGGTCCTTGTGACGGAGACCTTTGGAACGTAGGGCATACTGCCGAAAGTTAGGCAGGGTGCCGAAATTGGAGCGTTTCACACGGGGTTTAAATGCCTAAAATCAAGGCTTTTGCCTTTGGCACAAAGTTTGCATTAACAGGCAATTAACGGTAAAAAGATGTCCCTATGCAGGAAGTTTGCAGGAAGGAGGCAAAACCGTGCGAAATTTTCGTGACATCCCCCTGTGGTGCACCGTAACCGACTTGCAATGGAATGATTGGCGCTGGCAGGTATCAAACCGCATAACCAGTGTTGAGCAGCTCAAAGAGGTGCTGGATCTCACTCCAGCAGAGGAAGCAGGAATCAAGGATTGCCTCCAAAGTCTTCGCATGGCTATAACCCCTTACTATGCCAGCTTAATGGATAAACAGAACCCGGACTGTCCAATCCGCAGACAGGCGGTGCCAACTTCCCTGGAACTGAGAATAGGGAATTATGACATGCTCGACCCGTTAAGCGAGGATGTGGATTCACCGGTACCCGGACTGACCCATCGGTACCCTGACCGGGTTCTGCTCTTGGTAACAGATCAATGTTCCATGTACTGCCGTCAGTGCACCCGGCGTCGCCTGGCTGGGCAAACCGATAGGCCTCTGGAACTGGAACAGGTCCAGAAGGCTGTGGAATACATCGGTCAAACACCCCAGATTAGGGATGTCCTGATTTCTGGCGGTGACCCCCTGGTGATGTCTGATGAGCGGCTGGAATACATCATTGCGGGCCTTCGGGCTGTTCCTCATGTGGAAATAATCCGCCTCGGTACCAGAACACCGGCTGTCCTGCCCCAGCGCATCACTCCCGAACTGGTCGAGATGCTGGGCAAGTACCAACCGGTTTGGGTCAACACCCACTTCAACCATCCGAAGGAGCTGACTTTTGAGGCCAGACAAGCCCTGAGCCTGTTGGCAAATGCCGGAATCCCTCTAGGCAACCAGTCAGTTCTTTTGCGGGGAATCAACGACTGCCCCAATACTATGAAGAAACTCGTCCAGGGCCTTGTATACAACAGGGTGCGACCTTACTACATTTACCAGTGTGACCTCTCAAGGGGAATAGAGCATTTTCGCACAACTGTAGCTAAAGGCATTGAAATTATGGAAAACCTGAGGGGGCATACCAGTGGCTATGCCGTTCCGACTTTTGTAGTTGATGCGCCAGGAGGCGGAGGCAAAATACCGGTAATGCCTCAGTATGTAGTATCCCAGGGCAAAAACAGGGTTATATTGCGTAATTATGAGGGAGTGATTACAGTTTATGACGAACCGGAGTACAGTGAAGTCCCTTGCTCTTGCGAGTACTGCAGCAACAGCGGCCCGGCGCAGGGAGTGGCCAAATTATTACGCCATGAGGGCTTAAGCCTCGAGCCGGGCAACCTGGAACGCAAATCCAGGCATCAACTCCCTGCTGAGTTAAGAAATCAGCGGGTTCACTAAGCAAATAAATAGCCCGGTATATGTCATACCGGGCTATTTATTTGCTTAGGCTGGACCGAGTGCTGATTCAATTTGACAAGGAAGTTGGGTCGGGTCCGTAACTTAAAAAGCCCCCGGGGAATAGATGGGAGCAATTCAATGCAAGGAGAAACAATTACTTCATAATCATAACTGAACTTGCTTTAACCAAAGCGGTTACATCATCTCCTTCTTTGATGCGCAGGTTATTAGCTGACTCGGTTGTAATGGTTGACACCATGGTCTGACCATTTAGGTCTAACGTTAATTCCGTGGACACAGGCCCATTTTTGACGTTTGTAACTTTTGCCCTTAATTGATTCCTGGCGGACAGCTGCATTGGTAGAACCCTCCATTGTTTAAAATATCGTTTTTAACCGCTTTTAGGTTTAGCAAAAACCAGCAGGATTATACGAAAGATCTCTTCGGAAAATTAAAGAAACCGTGTTTCCTGCACGATTTCTTTAATCACGACTGATTTTTTAACACTCTAAGCGTACCAGTGGGACAAAAAGTATTAAGATTTGTTGGACTGGGTTATGATTTTTCCAGTTAGGGAAGTGTCGTAACCTGCCTGGCAATGGACGGCGTGATGGAAGGGGGCTGATTTTAACACTGATACCAGTTGCTGATACTGGGGTGTCCGGGTTGTTTCCTGCAGGCAGGCGATATCGTACCGCTCGTGAAATAAGGGGATAAAATCGAGTCCAAAGGTAGCGGCCGCCGATTGGACACCGATACCGGCATCCGCTTCTCCGTTAGCAACACGACAGGCAACGCCAAAATGCGTGGTTTCCTCCCGGTCATAGCCAGTAACGGAAGCGGGCGATATTCGGGCTTTGCGCAAAAAGTCGTCAACCCTCATGCGGGTCCCGGAGCCCTTTTGGCGGTTAATGAAGCGAAGGCCGGGCTTGGCGATGTCATTCCAAGTACCTAACTGAAGGGGGTTGCCGGGAGCAACAAGCCAGCCCTGGATGCGCTGCACCAAATTGATCACTGTAGCAGGCTCTCCCGGCAGCATATACCTGACAAACGGCAGGTTATAGTCCTCGGTTTTGTCATCCCAGAGGTGTATGCCCGCCATGTCTGCCTGCCGTTTGAAGAGAGCGATTAATCCTTCCATGCTGCCTGTAAAAGATACTGACAGGGTAACGGGCGGCATCGAATGCTGTAAAAATTCCCGCAGCAAGTCAATTACCGGGTCATGGCTGCCGGTAAAAGAAAGCGCTGGCCCATGAACTGCCGTAATACCCGCGGTTTCGGCAGCTTTATAGGGTTGGCCCGGGTTGGCGCTGCCACTCAGGTACCTGTCAAGAGCATCCGGGTCAATACGCATTTGCCGTCCCACGCGCTGAACCGGTATGTCTCCCCGCTTAACCAACTCATAAAAGGTATATTTTGATATTTTGAGGATATGGGCAGCTTCTTCTGCAGTCAGAGGCGGATTGCCGTACATGGTTATCCCTCCCTAGGTGACGAGTAAAGTTTAAAACAGTTGACAATTAAAGTCAATCTCTAAGTTCGGCGTAGTTATGTTTAGTTTGGTTTAGTTTGTCGTCGCCGGCTCTAACGAGGATTTACCATAAGACCGCGCAGCTTGGAAATTATAGTCTGGGATTTTGCCAGTTCCTCGCCAAAAGGGAGTTACGCCAGCAGGAAGTTGAGATCATTTACAGTGGGCAGAACTCCTTCAGCTAACAGCGAGGAGAATTCGTTTTACTTCAAAAGTTTCCTGTCATTACAAGGTTTATTTTGTCAAAGGAGGATGCTTTGGGGTAATATATAAGCAGCAAACAGGCAGAGAAAATAAATTACGGGGTGAAAGGACCTATGAACAAACGCTTTAACGACTGGCTGGGCGACAAGCTGGCTTACGGTTTGTCCACCATGGGCATGTTTTATGCTGTGTCCCTGCTGGTTGTGGTACCACTGGTCTGGCAAAGACCCCAGGGGTTGGTAGGTTGGATGCAGTACGGCATCTCAGTATTTTTTCAGGGGGCGGCCTTGCCGGTTTTGGGTTATGTCTCCCGCAGGGCAGGGGAAGACCAGGAAAAATTGCTGCTGGAAACCCATGATACGGTGATGGAGGAACTGACCCTGATTAAACAGGAGCTGGCCCTTGCCGCCGAAGAGCGAGACTCTTTAAAGGAACTGATTGCAGAACTAAACAGGCAATGCGTAATTAAATCATAGAATTCCTACCCTTCAGCCATAATGAGTAGGAAACCCAATCCAGTGGAAAAGTTGAAAAGGGGAGAACGGGTTTGCGTAGAATTTTGCTCGACATCCTGGGAATTAGCGTAGGCTCCGCTATCTTTGCGCTCGGCACCCAGGGATTCATTGTAGCATCAAGGCTGGGCGGAGGAGGAGTTTCCGGCCTGGCGCTGCTGGCGTATTACCTTTTGGCATGGCCAATAAGCTTGGTTACAGTGATTCTAAACATTCCGCTCCTTGTGGTCGGCTGGCGTGAGGTTGGACCAAGGTTTATCTCGCGTACAGCTGTAGGGGTTTTCATGTCTTCCTTGTTCCTGGAGGTATTTAGAGGTATTAGCCTGGTTCCGAGCGGAGACGTGCTCATGGGAGCACTTTACGGCGGAGTGGTGCAGGGCATAGGAGTAGCTGTGGTTTTTCGTTCAGAAGGTAGTCTGGGCGGAAACGACATTGTGGCCAAGGTCCTAAACCGGCGGTACGGGTACAGCATCGGCAATATTTCGCTGGTGGCTAACGTGGTTATTATTCTGGCTTCCTGGGTGGTTTTGGACAGCCGTCAAATTATGTATACTCTGGTGGCCCTGTTTGTATCCACCAAGGTTTTGGATGCGATCCTGGAAGGGATTCCGGCCAAATCCGCTATGATCATTACTGAGAATGGCAGCGCCATAGCTCAAACCATAATCAAGGAGGTGCACCGCGGGGCAACCATTCTAACAGGTAAAGGGGGCTACACCCACGGAAACAAGGATGTGGTCCTGTGTGTGGTCTCCCTAAGCGAACTTGTGCGGGTTAAACGGCTGGTCAAGGCCCTGGACCCCATGGCCTTTGTCATTGTGGGTGATGCCAAGGAGGTACTGGGCAAGGGGTTTGCCGATTTGGCCTAGGAGAGTATTGCAAAAAACCTATTTGAGTTTTTACAGGCTCATTTAGAAGTTTGGTTTATATTCCCTGGCAAAGTATACAAGATTCATAATCTAAAGCCCTTGCTTTTTTTTGCTAAGAAGCTTAAAATTTAAAACAAGATACGTGCACATCTTAAGATTATCCCGCCCACATAAACACATAAATTATTTAGAGAATGCAATGGCGCTTCAGATTTTTCTGGAGTGCTGTTTATTTTTGCCAAAAAGGAGGAACCCATATGCGAAGAATATGGACGTTTATCTTGACAGCCGTGTTTTTATTGGCCTTTCCCATGGCTGCCTTTGCAGCAGACGGTGCCCCCAAAATCGACAGCGGGGATACAGCTTTTGTTTTAATCTCCGCTGCCCTGGTGATGCTAATGACACCGGGACTGGCCTTGTTTTACGGTGGCATGGTACGTAAGAAAAACGTTTTAAGCACTATCATGCACAGCCTGATAGTTCTCGGTCTTGTATCCATCCAGTGGGTCATGATTGGATATTCCCTGGCCTTTGGGCCGGACCACGCCAGCTTGATTGGCGGCTTGAACTGGCTTGGTCTGAGCGGTGTAGGGCAAACCCCTAACCCTGATTACGCTGCTACCATTCCAGCACTAGTATTTATGGCTTTTCAACTCATGTTCGCTATCATAACCCCAGCCCTAATTTCCGGGTCTATTGCCGAAAGGATGCGGTTTCCAGCCTTCGTGCTCTTTGTCCTGGCGTGGGCAACCCTTATTTATGACCCCCTGGCCCACTGGGTATGGGGCAACGGCGGATTTTTGAGAAACATGGGCGCACTGGATTTTGCCGGAGGCACTGTGGTACATATTAGTTCCGGGGTGTCCGGACTGGTTGCTGCCCTTGTCCTGGGCAAACGCAAAGGGCACGGAGCTGAACACATGGCGCCGCACCATATCCCCATGACAGTTCTTGGCGCAGGCTTACTGTGGTTCGGCTGGTTCGGTTTCAATGCAGGAAGCGCCCTGGGTGCGAATGGACTGGCTGCCAGTGCTTTTGTGACGACCAACACATCCGCTGCTGCTGCTGCTCTGGCCTGGGCCGGGGTGGAATGGCTGAGAAACGGTAAACCTACTGTGCTGGGCGCAGCCAGCGGAGCGGTAGCCGGCCTGGTGGCAATCACTCCCGCAGCAGGGTTTGTGACCGTTCCTGCATCAATCATAATTGGTCTGGTGGGCGGCGGTATCTGTTACCTGGCGGTGAGCGTGCTGAAAGCGAAGCTTGGGTATGACGATGCATTGGATGCCTTTGGCTGCCACGGCATCGGCGGGATGTGGGGAGCTCTAGCCACAGGGCTTTTTGCTACCAAGGCTGTAAACGCGGCCGGAAATAACGGTTTGTTTTACGGTAACCCCCACCAATTGGTAGTCCAGGGTATCAGCGTTGCAGTGACTATAGCCTTTGCCGCCGCTGCGACCTTTGTGATTTTGAAAGCAATCAACCTGGTGGTCAGGGTCAGAGCTACTGCAGAAGAGGAAGATACCGGTCTCGACTTGTCCATGCATGGTGAACAGGCTTATCCGGACTTCGTGGCCAGCGGTCTTGTATTCGGAATGCCAAGCGCCCATAGGGCACCGGTTGCCAGTGTAGTACCGGGAGGAAACCCTGCTAAATAGGAGCAAACGGATTAGGGAGGGCGAGCATGAAAAAGATAGAGGCGGTCATCAGGCCGGGAAAGCTGGATGAAGTTAAGGATGCCTTGGGCCAGCTGGGAGTCAATGGTCTGACCGTGACCCAAGTGATTGGTTGTGGGCACCAAAAGGGCCATACACAGGTGTACCGTGGGGTAGAGTATACCATCCACCTTTTGCCCAAGGTTAAAATTGAAGTGGTGGTTCTGGACAAATACGTCGAAAACGTGATCAAGGTGATCTCGGAGTCCGCACGGACGGGTGAAATCGGGGATGGCAAAATTTTTGTCTCCACGGTGGAAAACGCTGTAAGAATACGTACAGGAGAACAAGGTGAACAGGCGGTTTTAGCAGGAACGGCAGAAAATTAAGGAAATCACTTTGGCACTAAGGGCATCCTGGTTGAAGGGTGTCCTTTTTTATGCCCTGCAGTCAGACTGTAGCTGGTCATATATCTAGTGTACATGAGAAGATTTGTCTTGCCACAGATGATCAATTTGGCTGGGATAAGCAGGGACAAGGACCGTCCTGTCGAATCAAATTTCGACAATGAGTAAGGTATGCTTGACTTTTGCCGGTGAGTTTGGCTACCATGAAAGTATGTACAGAAATTTTTAGCGCCGGTTGTTAGGTATCCGGCTTGGGGAGGTTTAAATTTGTGGTTAGGCTGGAAAGTTACACTCCCAATGCAGAGGAAGTTCTGGTCAGGGCCTTTAGCCAATGTTATCAGCTGGAGCGCCAGGGCAAAAAAGCGAACATCGATGTGGTAAGGCGCA
>JAJYNB010000244.1 GCA_021786555.1 Bacillota bacterium
GCATGTGCTGGCCCTTGACGGCCGCCACCTTGGAGACCCCAAAAGCCCGGGCGGTAAACACAGAGCCGCTCCCTATGATCCGGCCCATGGGGCTGCCTTTGCCCACTTCTTCCAGCAGTTCAACAGCCTTTTCCCCGTCCCCCCAGGGAATGATTCCGGCTTCCATGGCGATGCCCAGGGTACCGCCGGCTTCGATGGTGTCAAGCCCGACATCATTGCAGATGTAGTTTAGTTTGGCAATAATGTCCAGGTCTTTGATTTCGCAGTGGGGCCCTAAAGACCAGGCCGATTCATATTCAATGGGAGAGCAGACTGTGCCGTCCGGCATAGGGTAGGCGTTGGAACAGCGCATCACACAGCCCGGGTGGCAGGCGTGGGTTGCAAGACCGCCGCGTTTAACGGCGACTTCCGCCAGAGTCTCGCCGCCTACTGCATTGGCATGTTCAAACCGGCCGCTGGAAAAGTTTCTGGTTGGCAGGGCACCGGCTTCGCTGATTACATTCATCAGCACGTTGGTGCCAAAAGCAGGCAGGCCTTCACCGCTAACCGGGTGGCTGGTGAGAATTGAAGCAAACTTTTTGGCAGCGGCCCGGAACCTGTCCACCTCCGCCACCGGGGCGTTGATGTAGCTGGGCGAATCTATTACGATAGCCTTAATGCCCTTCGCCCCCATGACGGCGCCGAGTCCGCCCCGTCCGGCGTAACGGCTGGAGCTGCCCTCTGCATCGCAGGTTGAAACCCCTGCGTTAGTCAATTTCATTTCCCCTGCAGGTCCGATGGAAATGATGGCAGTCTTGTCGCCGTATTTCCCCCGCAGGACTTGTACGACCTCGTAAGTTCCTTTACCGGCAATTTCGTTCTCCTCTGCTATGCTTTCGCCGTCCTGGTCTATTTTCAATACATACCACTTGCCGGGCGTCGGTGCCCCTTCAATAATAAGCGCTTTTACTCCGGCATTGGCCAGGCGTTGAGCCGATATTCCGCCTGCGTTGGCCTCCTTGATGCCGCCTGTGAGCGGACTTTTGGACCCTACGGAAAGGCGTCCGGCGGAAGGTGCGCTGGTACCCGAAAGCAGTCCAGGGGCAAAAACCAGTTTGTTATAGGGTCCGATGGGGTTGCAGGTGGGGTCCACTTCATCCGCAACTATCCTGGAGGTTAAAGCCCTGCCTCCCAGGAAACGGTACTTTTCCGGGACCTCCTCCTGTCTGATTTCCAGCTTGGTCATATTAAGCCTTACAATCCGCACTAAGCTCACTCCTTTTCATTAAAAACGTTCTATACACAACACCTTTTCGGGTTGTCTACAGCCAGTCAATACATATGCTCCAGTGCCAAAAATCATCACCGCAAAAGAACATTCGCAACTTACTCTTTCGCCGCCGGGATAGCTTTTCCTGTTGTTTTGAAGTAATTGTCTGAATTTTTGTGAAATTGTCGAAAGCTATCCGCCTCGGCAAGCATGTATTCTAATTAAGCCGATATGAAAATGAAAAGGTGTGCCTCTTCTATTGGTAAATAGGCTTCATGGTAGTGGGAACCACTTCGATCCAGGTATTGCCTGGGCGAAGCTTAAACCGGGTGCCGTCCTCCAGAAAAAACTCGGTTTCCTGGTCCAGGCCGGGCTTTTGCCAGTAGCCGCTGTACTTTTTCCCCTCCCGCAGGTATTCCGCTCTGCCCTTGCCGCTAAGGGTGATATCGACAGCCCCGGGCTCATCTCCGCCAGGCCTGTGAACCGCGTATTGAATGATTACGTTGGCAGCCTCCAATTGGGCGCCGGTAACCTTATCCGCATGAGGCCGGTCCCCTATAAAGCGCAGATAGATACCGCTGGCCGGATCATACCTGTAGGTTGTTTTGGTAAAGGAATTAAAAGGTATGGTTACGCTCTGAGCCGGGCCGCCGGACGCGGAGATCTCCTCAAAAGGCCAGGTGGGAAGCCGGCCCGGCTGCTTGATAAATCTCCTAAGCCTTTCGGTGTTGGTGTAAAGGTTATGAGGGGCCCTGCGGCTGGAATCCCGCCAGTACGGCTCGGGCAGGCGGTATATTTCATCCAGGTCCTGTATCCCCCATTTGCGGAGCAGGTCCAGAGCATCCTGATTGCCGCCGGCATGGGCGTACCCGGCGTTCCACTGTCTGACCATGGTCACAAAATAGGTACGGGCCGAACGCACCGGCCCTACCACTGTTGCGTCATTCTCGTGATACAGGGCCATAAAGCGGGTTATACCGCCTTCCGCATACATTTCGTATACCACTTCAGCTTTGTCCAAACCGCTTTGGGGCCTGGCTTCCGGCGTGTTTTCCACCATGACCGCCACAACGGCACTTTTGTCTGCCTTAGATACCAGTCCCGTAACCGGGTTCAGCTTGGGCGGGGGCGCAGGCAGCGTGGGTGCAGGTGAAACAGGTGCCGGCGGATTAAGCGCGGGTCCTTGAACAGGTTTGTCCGGATTGCCAGATTGACATCCTGTCACAATAAACATCAGCGCAATGAGCAGGAAATATTTAAGCCTGGGCAAAAAAATCCTCCCTCTCTGAACAGCATTTGTCAGGCGCAACCCCTAACCATAGTATGCACCCTGGGACCCGGATTTCCTCCTCCAGTGCGGGTGAAAAAAACCTCCTGCAAAAAACAGGAGGTATCATCGACAGATCCGTTCAAGCTATGCGGCATATCTTCGCTGAGCGGTACCCTCAGGAGACGAAAATCTTTTACGCCAGACCGAAGAAGCTTTATCCCCGTCTAAGACTCCCACTTCTATAAGTGGGAGTGGTCATGCCGCATTCAGCTTAGGTGGGGGTAGAGTCC
>JAJYNB010000122.1 GCA_021786555.1 Bacillota bacterium
CGAAGAATAGCCAGGTCCGCTGCCTGTAGAAAAACCCTTGCCGTCCGCACTGATGTTGCCAACTAAAAACGCATTTCCTCCCACGGTTAAATTAATCCGCGACAGCACCGTGGAAGTCGAGCCTGCTGTCTGGGTAATGCTTGCTCCGGAATAAACATTCAAGTCCCCTGTCGTGGTAAGCGGAGTGGAGGAAGCGTCATAATTAAAATTCAAAACTGCGGCCTGGCCGCCGCCCGAAGTTCCCACAGTCAAAGAATTGACTGTGGTGCCGCCGCTGATGTTGACCGTTACCGCAGTGTTAATCACTACATCATCGGCTGCCACTGGCACAGTACCCATGGACCAATTACCCGCGGTCTCCCAGGCTCCGCCCGTAACTCCCGTATACACATTAGCCCCGTTGTAGGCGTCCTGGGTGACTGAGCCAAAGGTAAAGATCATGTGGTGGTGTCCGGTCTTCTTGTCAAAGAACTTCACCTCGCCCACATTGTCGCAGGTCCAAGAAGGCACCTGGATGATGCCATTGGGCAGAATGTTCGGGGTGACAATGGCACCGTTGCAGGTTAAGGAAGAGAAGTCCATGTCGTTGATGGTATCCTGGTCCCCCGGAGTGATGGTCAAAGTGTCCGTACCCACCGTAGTAAAATCAATAGTCCAGTAGGAACCGGCCACGGGGAAGGAAGACACGTTGAGCACGTTTAATTCCACGGTGGGGTCAATCACCACGGGGTAGCTGGCGTCTTTAAGGAAAGCAGCGTCCGGAGTTAAGGTGAGAAGGTTGCCTTTTAGCCTGAAGACCAGTTTGTCAGAGGTAATGCCTTTGGCATCGGTCATGATAGGCGCGGACAAAGTGTAGCGCTTAAACAGGGCTTGGTTTTTGTGGCCCTTCTGGTAAAGGATAACTGTACTGGGGCTGGTCTGGACCGCGTCATAGCCGTCAAAGTTGGCCAGGTACCTAAACTTCCCGGGGTGGGACGGGTCTTTGAGGATAATGTTTTCCTTCAATCCCGTGTCGGTCAGCTTGTACTCTAAGTTGGTGGAAGTAAAGGCGTCCGGATAGGTTACCGTATCCCCGGCGCGGTTAGGCGGGGTGGTGGTGGATACGCCCAAAGGCAGGAGGCGCAAGGGCAGAAAGTCAGGGCTCTTTTGCTTGCTGCCCACGGTAATGGGATTGGTGCCCAAGTCCGAGGGCATAAAGAGCTCCATCAAAGGCCCGAAGAACTCCAAGTGGGAGAACTGCTCCGGGGTCAAGGGAGGCAGCTGCATGGCCGCCAGGTCAGCCTCGTCCCAGGAATAGTCGGGATAATTGGCTTCTACGGAAATGCCGTCTAAGAAGAGGATTGTCTGGTTTAAGTTCTGGTTTAAGCTTTGGCTGTCTGCCTGGTAGGTCAGGCGGAAATGGAGAGCAGAAAGGTTTTGGTAAAGTTCCAGAGGCAGAGCGGCTTCAAAATAGCCGTTGTGGGTGGCATTAGACAGGCCGGAAGACAGGTCAAAGACAGTCAGGCTCTGCCAGGAGGAAGTGGCGAGGGCGTATTCCAAGACCAGCTGGCCGGAAGTTACAGCCAGGCTGGACAGGGAGAGTTTGACCTTCAGGGATGTAGGTTTGGTATCGGTAGCCAGGCCAGGGTTGGGAGTTGAAAGCTTAAAGCCGGAGTATTCCAGGGCCGGGGAAGAAACCAGGCTGGAAGAGAGCAAGGACGGAGAAGCCTCCGGCGTGGTGGAAGCAGCAGAGCTTGAGTTAGGCGTGGTGGTGGCAGTGGCAGCAGAAGCGGGGGTAGCGGGAGAAACCGGATCCGTGGGGATTAAATCCAGAATGGGCGTAAAGGGAATTTCAGGCGTGGTGGTGGCAACAGAGCTTGAACCTGGAGGGGAAGCGGCAGCCGGAGTGGAGGTTGATGAAGCAGGCGGAGTTGAAGTGGAAGACACTACTTCAGTTGCAGCCGAGGTGGTGGGAACGGAGGGAGCAGGGACAGGCGGAACAACTGCCGCGGTGGAAGAAGGTTCAGGGGCGGGGGCAGGAGCAGAAAGCTCCGGAGCGCTGCCACCTAAAGCAGCATTGGGCGCAGCAGTGTTGCCCACTGCCGGACTGGAAGCCGAAGGACCAAGCAGCGAGTTTGCTCCTGACTGCAAGACATCAGCCATCTGCACGTCGCCGGCAAGAGCGTGAATTCCTGACGGAGCCAAAGAAGTCGGCTGCGTGTCGGTGGCAGGAGCAGGCACTGGTTCAGTAGCCGGTGTTGGTTGAGTCGGCTGCTGGGAAGCTGGAGAGGTTTCCACTGTTGGTGCCGAAACTTTTGCAGGCGGAGTGGAAGGAGCGGTAACAGTTTCTACCGGGGTCTGGCTTGCCTGTTGTCCTGAAGGCGCAAGAGCTTCTGTGGATGAAGCAACAACTTCTGCAGGCGTGCCGCTCGCCTCCTGGACAGGAGTGGAAGTGACTTGGTCTGTGGAAGGAGTTGTTGAAGAAGAATTGTTTTGTGTTTCGGCAGGAGCAGTTGTGGTTGAGGTTGCAGGTGATGAAGATGGAGTAACTGTTGGAGATGAAACGGGAGCTTCAGACGGCGCACTCTCCGGAGTGGAAGAAGGGGCAGCCACAGTGCTGGTGGCAACCACGCTTAAGGCCACAGAGTTGGCCAAAGAAAAAGCCGAAGAGGAAGCATCGGCAGCCAGCTCACTTACGTAGCCCTGCTCGGGGTTCTGCCAGGCCATGGGCGTGGAGGAAGACGAGATGACAAAGGACTTGGTCGGCTGGTAGTCCTGGCTTAGGGTCGGCAGGTTATTGGGGGTAAAGTCAGCGGCCTGGGCC
>JAJYNB010000213.1 GCA_021786555.1 Bacillota bacterium
ATTTCTCAACAGGCACAAAGGAGACCGCCTCGAGATGGATATCAATGCTGCCGTCCTTAAGACTCAAGCTGGAGAGGCTCACCCCGGCGGGAGTACGGGCCTGAATACCGCTCAGCACTACATTGGTGCTCTGACTGGAACCTTCCAGGTTCTTAATCACATTTTGCTCTTTGCTGACCTGTTCTTGCATCAGTTTCACTTTTTGAATATCAGCAACCTGTTTCTTGACCCGGTCCAGATCAATCTGGGCTGCTGCCTGGTCATTAGTCAGGGAATAGAGGTCGACAAACTGCCATACTCCCACGCCCGCCATGGCGATGACAGCCAGTACTGCCAGCCACTGGACCACTCGTTGCACCGGAGACGTGCCTGGGGGACGGAACTCCCGGGTCAGTAAGTTGATCTGGACCTGAGCCATTATTTTAACCCCCTGACTGCCAAACCCAGGACCGGCGCAAACACGGTCTTAAAGGCCTCCATATTAGCCGGCGCCGCCAGCCGCTTGGGAATTTTGAGCTTATCGTCCAGACTTCCCAAAGCCACCGGCAGCTCCAGCCGGCTTTCGAGATAGTCAATCAGCTTAGATAACTGGGCGCCCCCGCCTGCCAACACCACCTGCTGCACCGAATGCTCTTTGTTCTGGCTCTGGTAAAAATCGATAGATCGCTTTAGCTCGCTGGCCAGATCGCCCATCAGGCTGTTGGCCTCATCGGGCAATTCCCCCGCCAGCTTGCGCTCTTCCGCTTCTTCCGGGTCAATCGAGCGCTCCATCACCAGGGCCCTGGTAAACCGCTGCCCGCCAAAGGAGATGGTACGGGTGAAACGCGGCACGTCCCCTTCAAACATGCAGATATGGGTATGGGCGGCGCCCACTGAGGCAATCAGGTCCAGACTCCCGGCCGCGGACTTGCGGTTTTTCTTAAACAGAATTCTCGCTAAGGCCAGAGCCTCCAGGTCAAAGACCTTGGGCTGCAGCTTAGCCTGGTTAAAGAGATAGATCAGCTGCTGGACAATGGACTTGCGGGTGGCCACCACCAGCACTTCGGTCTGCTTCCCTTCTTTGTTTTCCCCCACAACTGCGTAATCCAGGATCAGGTCGGTGGGCGGTATGGGAATCTGCCCTTCAGCCTGAAAGCGGACAGCGCTGTCCAGTTCCTTTTTCTTCATGGCGGGCAGGGATATCTGCCGCACAAACACATGCTGGCCGGGAACGGTGGCGATCACATGCGGATCCTTCACCCCCAGAGTTTGCCACACCGTTTGGATGGCTCCCGTCACCTGTTCCGGGTTGCGGATAACCCCGCCTTCAATGGCCCCCGCAGGGGTAGGCACAGCGGCAAACTTCTTTAATTCCTTGTTGGAGCCAACCACTACCCCTTTCACCGAATAACTGCCTACATCAATGGCCACGGTATCAGAGGCGAATAGTCCCATTTAACAAAACCTCCTTCACTCTTTCACCCGTCTCTTATTGCCAGCCAATAAATTTTAAATAGAAGTTAATTAACTGAGGCCCGAAGAACATGGCTGCCAGGCTCCCTAAGGCAAGGTACAGCCCAAAGGGCAGCTGGGTTTTGCGGCTTCCTCCCCGCAGGGTTATCTCAACCAGGCCGGCCAGAGACCCGGCCAAAGCAGCCAGGAAGATAGCTAACCCAACCATGGGCCAGCCCAGAAACACTCCCAGCATCAAGGCAAGCTTGATGTCCCCTTCCCCCATGCCGCCTGGATAAAAGAACCAGATTCCAAAGAAGAACAGGGCGGCGCCCAGACCCGCGGCCAGAGCCTGCCAAAAGGGCAACATCCCCGGCAGGAAGGAAAACGCGAGACCCAGCACTGCGCCGGGCAGTACTATGATGTTGGGGATTATCAGGTGTTCCAAATCGATAAGCCCTATGACAACCAGCAGGCAGACAAAAATCAATCTCGCCAACAGCGCCCAGCTGAAGCCGCAGCTCAGGTAAGAGGCGGCAAAGAGCAGGCCTGTCAGGGCTTCAACCAGCGGGTAACGCCAGGATATATGGGAACGGCATTGCCGGCATTTTCCAGCCAATAACAAAAAACTCAGCACGGGGATCAAATCGTAATATTTCAGCACGTAGCCGCAGGCGGGGCAGTGGGACCCCGGCCAGGCGATAGATTCCCTCCGGGGAATCCGGTAAATGCAGACGTTGAGAAAGCTGCCAATAACGAGGCCAAACAGCAAAAACACTATGCTCATTTAATTACACCGTTTCCGCAATAAATTAAGGGAGGCAGAGGCATCAGGAGCCTCTGCCTCAAAGGTTTTGGAGTTATTAGCTGGCGCTGGACCAGGCAGCGGTCGTGCCAACGGTTCCGCTGGAGTCAACAGGCCAAACGGTCACATTTCCAGAAGTATCAATCTGAAAGATTTTGTTAAATGTAGCTATGTCAGCAGAAACAGCACTACTTCCCCCACTATTTTGAGCGAATCTCGGCGGAGCGTTGAGATACTTAGTAGGGGGGGTAGTAGAAGTGTCATTAACCAGAGTGCCAACAATTACATTAGCAGCACCGGTAGGATAAGAACCATGATCCGTATAGTACCTGTCCAGAGCATCTTTAATCGTCTTGCCGGTTGCAACGTCAGCTTTTACTTTGGAGTTGGTGATGATGCCTGAGAACTGGGGAATGGCCACAGCGGCCAGCACGCCGATGATCACAACGACCACCATCAATTCGACCAGGGTGAAGCCTTTTTCTTCCTGGCGCATCCTGCGCAGGGCTTGGGCAAATTTGTACATAATCTTAACCCTCCATAAATATTTTTCTTTTTCCCGGTG
>JAJYNB010000282.1 GCA_021786555.1 Bacillota bacterium
CTTTGACGTTTGGAATGTGGAAAACAGATGTCAGAAGCCAACTTGCGCCTCTACTTAATAGCTTTCGGTGAGGCATCAATCCAATCTCTTCCCCTCCCGTGCAATAACGCGAAGCAATCACTACGTCTGTCCCCTGATCTACTTGCCTGATCATCTCAGTCATAAGACTGGGATCATGTGTATTATCTGCATCCATAATAATAATTGCATCTTTTGCACCGGTGACAATTTCCATGGAATATTTAAGACCGGTAGAAATAGCTTCACCCAACCCCATGTTCATTGGGTGTTGAAGGATTTCGAGATTGAGAGAGTTAAGCCATTTTCTTGCTGTTTGTACAGTGCCGTCAGCGCTGCCATCGTCAACAACAATAATAGATAGGTCACTGAGGTTGAGATGCAGAATCTTCTCAAATAGTAACGGCAAAGCCTTCTCCTCGTTATAACATGGTAAAAGTAAGACATTCACTAGAAGTCACTCCCTTTTCCCCGCCCACCACATCAGTTAACCGTTGGAGAAAACGCTTTCTCCAATTCTTCATCGATTGAGTCGGTCTTGTCATCAGTGGTATAGCCATGAACAAATGTGGTGTCCTTGGTTGTTTTGAGATAGTCTATTAGTTTGTCTGTTCCTACGAAATTGTCGCCCACCCGCTTTACGGGCAAGAGTTTGAACCCTAAACCTAAGCCTTTACAAGTTTTTTGCTCCTTTTCAACAATGTCAGCCTCGCTCGGATTTTCAGGGTCAAGATAACTCACGACCTCCTTGACTTGATATTTGACCACCAGGTCGAGCCACTCCGAGTCGGTTGGATATGGACCCAGGATAATCCTGTTGTCTGCGAAGTAGTGTAGCTCCCCACGTTCAAGTTTCTTTGGATAAGGGATGAGTTTGGTGTTTCCCCCGTTCCCAAGCGTTTCTTCAATTACGTTTTTTACGAGTACGGTTCTGTGTTGTCCAAGATTACAGTGAATGTAGAAGCGGCTCTGATTGGTTTTGACCAGTTGTTCTATTCCAGCCAAAGCGTCTTTGTTATCGCTCACCCATGGCAACATGGGAAAGTTATAGAATTGCAGACCGACCCTCTTTGCCGCTTCGCTTTCCTTGTCCAAAAGGACCTTCTCAAACGGGATGTTCGGACTGAGAAGACTGATGACCCCGGTATACCCTCCTTGTTTTAGCAATCTCATGTAGGGCTCATCCGGATATGGTCCATAGGCAAACCTGCTATCTGTCTGCACCACCCCTCTAAAAGTGGCCATAAATGCACTGTCTGTCGAGAGGAGCAAATAAAATGTGCCTGAAGAGAGTACAATCAACCCCACTATAATAAAGCCCGCCACAGTCCGGAAAATATTATCGCGAGTCACGCCCCGGTAAAACATCACGCCGACTGCAAGCGTCGAAATAATCCAGGCCAGAATAATCGCATCCATAAAGATATCAATTAAGCTACCGGCAACATTGGCCCGTGATAAAAAAGCCTCCACGGGAATACTCACAAAAAACAAGAACAAAACACCTAACAAAAATCCGGCAAAAACAAGAAATAGGAATGAAAGTATTAGAACTTTCCATCTCTTCATTTTACTGCTGCTCTCATTGTGGGCACTCGCTTCATGGAGCTCCCTCCCCCTTTAGAAAATCCCCTAAGTAGGCTAACCATCGGTTTTAACATGTTCCATATTCTTCTTTCTAAACATGATCTTGGCCAGCTTTTCCTTATCCTGTTTGAAGTTTTCAATGGCTTGTGTTATAGGGTTTGTTGTGGACCAGCTTTTTGGTTCGGTCAAAACCTTAATCACCCCTGACAAACGGAACCAGTACGAAAGGTAGCGGTATATAGGAAGGAAAAAAACCACCCAGGGTATTTTCCTCAGTTCCTGCCGCAGCGGCTTTGTTGCGCCTTTGTAAGCTACAACAAAAAACAACGTGTCCAGCAGCAGGTAACAAACATACAGCCCTATGATGGAAATTACCACCATGGGCAGGGAGTAACCCAGGAAATAAAGGAAAGGAATCAGAAATGTCCAGGCTAAGCGCGAGAACACCAGGGTATGGTCCAGAATCAGGATGCGCCCGGTAAAGTCCAGTAAAGCCTGCCATGGATTGGGGAACCGTTCGAAATAAGTGGAGGCAACCTCAATCTGCCCCCGTTGCCACCGCACCCGCTGGGAATACAAGCGTGACATGGAGTCAATGGGCTCAACGTAGGCTATCGCCTTCTGAACACAGCCGATTTTGCCCTTCTGGCTTTCGACTTTCTTCCTAATGCGGTAGGTCAGGTCAGTATCTTCAGAGACCGTGTTGTCCAGGTACAGGTAAGACTGCAGTATGACATCGCGCCTGAAGGCCGAAAAGGCTCCGGATAGCGTAAACAGGGTGTTCATCAGTGTCTGGAAGCGCCTGCCGATATCAAAGGCAAGCAGGTACTCGATAACCTCACAGTAGTTGACCAAATCAAGGAAGCTGTTGAAAGCCCCCAAGGTCTTGTTTACCCTGATTGTGGCAGTGACGGCCACCAGGTCGTTATCCTGTTCAAAGGCCTTGACAATTTCCATCACAGCCTCTTTGTCCAAATATGTGTCCGAATCCACGTTGATGAGGTAAGACCCCTGCCCTGAATATATACCGGCGTTAAGAGCTATTGACTTGTTAGACCTTTCAAGCGATGTCCAGGTCAATGCCATTTCCTGATGTTCATACTGGAACCGCTGGAATACCTCAAAACTATGGTCGGTACTGCCGTTATTGGCGCATATGACCTGGATGTAGTGCACGGGGTAACTCTGCTCTGCAATAGATGTTAAGCATTTTTCCAGGGTGTTAGCTGAATCGTGCACCGGCACAACGATGGTTACCGGAGGATAGTAGCTCAGTCCAGCCTCTTGCTCTTGTTCCTCCTCATCCTTATTTGGCCGGTGGGAGTACAGAGTGACTAGGTAAATCACCGCTGTGGAAACATCGAACATAAGGGGGGCCAGCAGCCAGATACCCCAGAACATTGTGAAATTTAGGAAATTTGCAAAGAAGTTTTCACCCATTGTTTACATTCGTCCTCACAATTTTTAATGACGGCTTGGTGAACAATTGCCAGTAAAGAGCTGTAACCAGCACAAAGAACAGTAACCGCGCGAACAAGGTATGAGCCACAAAAATCATGCTCCTGCCACCCAGATGAATTGTAATGATAACCACCATCAGGCTTAGAATGTTGATCCAAAATGTAACAAAAGCGCCCACCGACAAGAAAGTTAGTTTTCTCACCGGGCGGTAGGCTGGGTAGAACAGCAACAGTCCAAGTAAAATGCTGATTTCCAGCAGACTCGACCTTTCCAGATCAATTGCGATTGTGGTCCAAGAATGGTTGACGTCGTTAAGCACCAGCAGACTTCCTGCCTCTTTGGGGAAAAATCTGGTCGGTATTCCAATGTAGCCTGACAGGGTGTGCAGGATAGCACCAATTTGTTGCTCCACCCAGGCCTCCACCGGGGAACCCCGCAGCGTCAATATCAACACAAAGGAAAATCCCACAGAGCCCCAGATATAATAGAATATCCAATTCCTGTGATAACGGAAATAAGCAAGCACGGCAAACCATAACAGGAAAAGTGTGATGATACCCACCCTGGCGTGAGTAGTGACCGGAAACGGCGACCAGGTGATATCTCCCTTCCGGGGCAAGCGATCGGCGGCATTGCCTACACCGGAAAGGTAAAAATTGATGGTCTGTGAGGAAACTATACCAAGGTTGGCCATAGGAATGGCAAATTCATGCCGTATTCCTCCTTCCCCATATCCGTCTCCCCACATCCCCTGATAAGACGCCAAGAGCTTACCGGTTACAGAATGCAAGCTGAGCTCAACCTTGCCGCTATCTCTCTCAATGGGTGTATAGACAGCCTCAACGTACTTGTCAACACCGTCCTCATAACTGCCATTGTTATTGATGTCGAAATATATCCGGTAGGTAAGCTGACTGTACGGGTCGGTCGGCGTGAATCTCTCTACCATAAAATACAGCTTTTGTTCATTGTAGTTGGTTCCCCAGAAAACCGTTGCAAGCTGTTGCCCGACCGGTGCACTTTGTTCTTTGGCGTAAAAAGTCCTTCCCTGCCAATCATCAAAGTGGCCATTCAGCTTTAGGGGTTGCAATCCCTGATATGAGCCTGACAAGGCAACAATCAGCCAAAGGAATAACAGTAGTCCGGCGCAGTAGGCAAAAAATGTTTTCATGCTAAACGTCAACCCTCTTGATCCTTAGATACACAATAGCGGCGGCAAGAACAAACAGTGAAAACAGGGATATAGCTTCTCCCCAGTAGAAAATAGGGGTCTTTTTTAAAGAAAGCGAGATGGTGTGGTCGCCGGCCGGTAAATCCAATTGCACTAAGTTTTCGTGTTTACCCAGTGGGCTGGGTGTTCCGTCAATTGCAGCGTTCATGCCATCCAACGCCGCAACCGGCATGACTGCCGCAAAACTGTTGTCAGAGTGGTACTTCATGACATAGCCGGTCCTGGTAGTCTTGTAATCAGTCAAGTAGTTTATATCGAGCCCCGTAAATTCCGTCTGTAGTGCCAATTGCTCACTCTCAAGCTTTAATGCGACAGGATCTCCGGTCAGGTATGAGTGGTATATAAGATTCCCGCCCAGGAACCATACCTTTTGCCCATTAACTAATTTGTAACCGAATATAGGGGCAGTGTTGCCATAATAGGTTGTTGACATTTCCACACCGTCTAGCCCTTGGGGTATAAAGGATTTCCACTGCGGGTATTGTTCTGAAAAAGGTTGCAGCAAAACCGTCTTCGCTCCGGTGTTAATTTCGAGCTGTCCTTGCAGGGTTGCAGTCTCCCCGGAAACTCCCAAAAACTCCGGCTGTTTGGAGAGTACATCATTGGGCATCCCGGCGAGGTCAATGACCACGCGCCCACCTGAAGAGACGTAATCGGCAATGACTTTTTCGGCTGCTGATTTCACCCGCCATTCAACCCCGGTCAAAACGATTTCCGGATATTTTTTGAGATCATCAAGCGAGTAATCGTTTAAATTGTTGGAACCCCCGATTTCCACGGACGGAAACTGCATTGCAACAATACTGGCATATTTGCCGATTGCTAAACAGTTATAATCTTTTGCCACGAGGTAAGGACCACTGCCGCCATGCCAGATGCTGACCCCGTCTATCGTCGCCTGGCGGCGATAACCTGCGCTTGCTGCTGCTGACGCAAAGGTGCCTGCATCTTTTACAGCATCGTCTTTGACAACCAAGTCGGTCGTTCCCAACTCTTCGGACCTGCCGAACAAAAATGGGTAGTGTTGCGTCTCGAAACTGCTGTTGAGGAGCATAATGTTCTGTGCGGTTTCCGCGCCCTGCCAGGCCCAGCCAAAGACCTGTTCCAACTTAGGTGATGTTGAAAACAGATATGAGGGCGCTGAGCCAAGGGTGCTCAGGTCAAGAGTCTCAACACGCCAGCCGGGCTCTGTTTGCAGCACCTGAGCCACCTTCTCCAATCTGTCCGGTTGCCCTCCGGTGTAGGCAAGCAAACGCATGGATAGCAGTGAATCCACAAACAAGATGGCAAAAAGTCCGACAATCAGCGAACCGGTTACATACGAGGACTTGAGCAAGCCCCGGCGCAGTTCCGGCTTGTGAAAAGCCATACTTGAAGCCAGGAATGCAAGCGCAGCGACGCTGGAAAAACGCAATGGCCAGAGCAAATTGCTAAAGGGCAAGGATATGTAGACAGGCCGCACAAGCGGAAAGGTAATCAGTACCAGAATTGCGCCACAGGCAGCAAGACTTTTGGCCCATGCGGGCTTGGACCTCCAGGTTAGAAACGTTACCACTCCAGCCACGATCAGGCTGACTCCCCAGTAAAACGTCTCCCAGTTGGCAAAACGATACATGGGGTTGAGCGAGACATTTGCAGGGATAAACTGGATGGCGTTTTTCACCGCTTCCGGGTCCAACCCGGTAATACCTCCGCTCAAACTGGGCAGTAGCCACCATCCCGAACTGAGTACTCCGACCAAGAGCACAAGTATACCTCTAGCGCCGTCCCTTAACCGGCAGCCATGGAAAACCCGATAAAACAGCGTGAACAACGCCAGCCCGATTAAAAACACAGCGGCTATCATAGCATGGCTCAGCACCGCCAGTTGCACCAATACTACGGTGGCGATAATCCCGAAGTATGCCTTCCTCTTATCCAAAACCCGCATGTAGGCAATAATCAACAACGGTAATAACGCTGTAGCCAGGACACGTGGCAGGTTTCCTTCGGAAAAGGCTACACGCACGTTGTCCAACCACACCGTCCAGACAATCCCGGCCAGAGTGGCAGGCCAGAGTCCCATACGTTTGGCAAAAAACAGCCAGGAAACCCCTCCAAAAAGAGCGCACACAAAAATATAAAAAATCCCGGCATGAAAGATATCGCCCGAGATTGCTCGTATCAAAGCCAGTAGATAATAAGGCAGGGGCGCCCAGTAACGAAAGGGTTGGTTGCCATTGTACCATGATGCGTCAAACTGAGGAAAAAAATCTCCTTGTTGTATCTGATGAAAAAGGAATTCGGCCTTGTACAGATGGCCCCAGGTATCTGAGCCCCACGGAAAATACGTTGCCGGAGGTGTCAACAAGACGTTAGAATAAGTCACAAAAACCACCAAACAGATTAAGCTAAAAGCAAAAATAAATTTAAAAAACGAGTAAATGCGCTTGACTGGACGCTTGTTTTCTAGGGCTTTTTCTTCCTGGATGGAGTCTGAAGGACAATCTTCCTCAAGAGGATCTTGGCAACTGCTTTCTCCCCCGACTGGCGGGTTTTCTTCTTCAGGGGGTTCATGATCTGCGGAATTGTCAGATGTAGCTGCAATTAACTCATATGTCTCTTCAACCGGCTCAGTTGTTTCAGGGTTCCCCTTAAGACTAAACCCCATAAACCGGCTTGTTATTTCAATACCTTTATTGGGTGTTTCCCAAATGGTTAATTTACCCAAGGACAGTTTTTTCTTTGCCAGCACATCTTCGATCGTGTTGAAGAAATACAATGACATATTTTCCGTAGAGGGTTGGATTTCATTAAACGGATAAATCTGATTTAAAATTATATTTTCATAAGGAGCAAATACAGACTTGATAAGCTCAAGTACCTCGGAAAAAGCTACTAACTCACTACCTTCATGTGGTAACCTTATAGCGACTTGAACCTGCCAGGAATGGGCGTGAATAGGCCCGAGACTAGCATTAATTGAAACACAATGCTTTGCATTTAATAAGTTAACTAGTTGTATAATTTAGACACCGGAGCCTGCATTAATGTCACCTTGAGCCGTGTCGGTAACACTCACATCATGATCAATAGCTAATTGGTTATTCACGGGGTCGCTGCTGAATTCGCTGATAAGTTCCTGCAGCTGACGGATCCTTGTCTCATAGTGTTGAATCTCAAGCTTTATCTCATTTATTTCTGCTTGCAAAGAAGTAATTTGCTTGTGATCAGTATCGTCAGCATCATGGCTAGTGTTCCTCATACAATCAAACCTCTCGTAAATTCCATCTCACTCTTTGCTGCTTTCCCAGGGGCGGTGAGAACAACAGGTCAGCATAGTTGGTAAAATTTATGTTTATTTCAAGGATATTCTACATATTTCTTTTCTTTCCTCTTTTTGAATCATTTTCTTTTTCAGAGATTTTACTGGGAAATAGATTTAAAAAAAAGGAAACCGAGGGTTGCATATTTATGCATACACTCAGTTTCCCATAACCAAAATATAATAAGCGAAGTCACCCTATAAGCCGAGTTCTGTCACCCCTTGCGAGGGAGATGATCATCTATCTGGGACGACAGTTGCCTGACGCCTCTAGCGACCTTACCCGGGAACGGAACGGGCCGTTCCATTGTTCCCCTATTCAGTCTTGCTCCAGGTGGGGTTTACATAGCCAGCTAGTCGCCTAGCTGCTGGTGAGCTCTTACCTCGCCTTTCCACCCTTACCCGGCCCATAACTGAACATAACTTTGATTATCCAACCAAAACTCTTGGTGATATAACCAGATTTACATTCAGTTATGGGCCGGGCGGTATCTCTCTGTTGCACTTTCCTTCAGGTCACCCTGACTGGGCGTTACCCAGCACCCTGCCCTGTGGAGCCCGGACTTTCCTCAGGTACGACCTTTCGGTCCCTGTACCCGCGATCACCCAGATGACTTCGCTATTAAACTTTTTTGTTGTTGACAGCTATATAAATATAGCAAAAAGGTTTAATAAACACAAGCGATAATTGATGGAATCTTTCCAAAAAATACCCAAAAACATTTACATAAATGTAAACGGCTCAGTTTTTACACTTGAAAGCACAAACTCCACGTCCCGCTTTTCCCGGCGCATTTGCTCCTGCAGATAGTTATACAGGTTTTCCATCATCAGCCATTCAGTGGCATAGTGACCGGGGTCAATGACAGCCATGCCGGCTTCCAACGCGTCAAGGGCATCATGGTGGGAGATGTCACCGGCGATAAAAACACCTGCCCCTTTAAAAGCAGCCCTCTTAACCAGAGAACCCCCGCTGCCGCTGGACAGAGCGGCTTTTTTAATCTTCTGGTCAAGTTTTCCGGCAACCCGGACATTACACCCTCCCAGCATGTCCTTAACCTTCTCTAGAAGCTGGCCCAGGCTCTGTTCCTGGGGGAGGTACCCTACCCTGCCGATGCCAAATTCACTGCCAGGGTTGAGAGTCGGTATTACGTCATAGGCCGGCACCTCGTAGGGATGCACTTTGAGCATTGCGCGCACAACCCGGTCCAGGTTCTTACCCGGAACAATGGTCTCCATTCTAACCTCTGCCACCTGCTCCAGTTTACCGACCTGGCCGATAAAAGGATCAGCCCCTGCCAGGGGGCGAAAGGTCCCTGTACCGGTACTAAGGAAAAAGCACTCGTTATAATTGCCTATTCCCCCGGCGCCCGCCTTGCTCATCTCCTGCCGCACCCCGCTTGCGTAAGCTTCAGGCACGAAAGTTATTACTTTGTAAACCTGCTCCTTGTAACCGGGCGAAAGAAATTCCTGTTCCCTCAGACCGAGGCTTTCCGCCATACGGGCGCTGGCGCCCAGGCTGCTGCTGTCCAGGTTGGTATGGGCTGCGTAAAACATTATGTTCTTGCTTATTAGCCTGGCTACCTGCTTCTGGCCTGGCAAGTCAAAGCGCACTTGTTTCAGCGGGCTGAAGATCAGAGGGTGGTGGGCCAAAATAAACTCAACACCGCGTTCTACAGCTTCATCCACCACTGCGGGTGTACAGTCCAAAGTAACCAGCACTTTACTGACCTGACCGGCAGGATCGCCAATCAGGAGGCCTACATTGTCCCAATCCTCAGCCAACTGCTTTGGCGCAACTTTTTCCACTGCGGAAATTAGCAACTGACAGGAAACGCTCAAGCTAACACCTCTTGCAGCAGCCGGATTTTGTTCCTGATTTCTGCTTGTTTCACCTCTAGGCCGGGGCTGCGGGCCTTGCCCAGCTGGGCCAGCACCGCTTCCAGGGCCTCCACTCTGTTCCCCACTAACTTTGGCAAAAGCGGGTCTTTTTTGGCAACAATGCGCGGCCCCAGCTCCAGCATGATCTCGGACGGAATGGGTTGAGTGCCCCGCTCCGCCACGCTTATCTCATAAATCCGCCCGTCTTCTTCCACCAGCTGTTCCTCCATGATGCCCCAGCCATGCTGCATCAGCCAGAGCCGCAGGGAGGCCCCAGCCACCATAGGCTGCAAAATCAGCCTGTTCACCTGGGCCAGTACCCGCTCCCCAGCCTGCAATATGTCGACTATAGTGGTACCTCCCATGCCGGCAACCGTCACCACATCACCCTCTCCGGGCTGGACCGGTTGCAGTCCGTCACCCAGGTATATGTTTATCCTGTCCTGGAGGCCCTGTAACCCGACCTGCTCTACCGCCGACTTATAAGGTCCGGCGTGAATATCTACCCCTACGGCCCGGGGACACCTGCCCCGTTGGACCAGGAAAATGGGCAAATAGGCATGGTCTGTCCCCACGTCTATGATAGCGCTCCCCTGGGGAACATAGCCTGCAATTTCAGCCAGCCTGCCTTTAAGTTCAATCAAACAAACCACCCACTGGTAAAGTTTAGCCATTATCTATTGTAACACCCCAGGCGAGGAATAATAAGCCAAGATTAAAAGCCCGAGACCAATGATCCGAAAAGGAATATTTCTGTGGTTAAATCTGCCAATATGAAACATATCTTCTCTGGCCCACTCAACAAAAAAACTCTCAGAAATCATGTGGCGCTTGTATTACTTCACCTTCCACTTTTCAAAAGGACCTGAAGGAGAAATTCATTCTGTACGAAAGAGTAGGCGTTCATGAGTACTGGATCGTTTATCCGGAGGAAATACCATTATGTGTATTTCATAGTAAAGCTGGACGGACCGATAAAAAGCAGATTAAGCTTATTTGTGGCATGTCCTCTCACCTCATCGTGTATGTTGACATTATTATAGCATAATTATGTGCAAAATATCATCGGTTCAATCTCATACTATAATGCTGCTAGACACTCGAATTTGCAGGTGTCCATTCCATCTATGCCAATGAAGCAAAGCCATAAGTTCAAACTTCAACTTGATTTGGCTAAAATTCGTGTTAAAGACGGGACGGAGCGCTTTTTTCTTCAACATATGTGTGAGAAAGATAATTTGCTTAAAATCTATGCGAAATAGATCACTGAGTGGGTAACTTAATCATTTCGGTCAGATACTTAGAAGTTTAGAGATTTTAAAAACAGATCCCGGAATTCCTGAATTTTAGAAAGCTCAATGTGCTCAGCCCGCAGCGCAATGTTAGTAGCCCTTTCCCTCTCAGCGACAGAGAGCAGCGCCATCTTAGACCCGTCGCCGGCGGCATTACCAATAGCGGAAATCCGTTCCAGCGGCAGCCTGGGTAATAGTCCAATGCCTAATGCGCTTTCTTTTTTTATGAAGTTGCCAAATGCGCCTGCCAGAAGTACCCTATCAATCTCGTTAACCTCAAGGTCCATTTGTTTCAACAAAATCTGTACACCGGCCATTATTGCTCCCTTCGCTAATTGGAGCTCCCTGATGTCCTTTTGTGACAAAATAAGATCTTCACCTGTGGCCGAGTCCTTGGCCCAGACAAGGACAAATTCTTTCCCTTGTTCACCCTCGCGGATGCGTTCCTGTAATTTGGGAGAAAGCTTTTCCAGTTGAGCAGGTTTACTGGCTATTCTGCCCGATACATCAATGACCCCGTTCCTAACCATCTCCGATACAGCATCGATAAGACCTGAACCACAGATTCCCCGCGGCTTCGTGTTGGAGATAACTGTAAGTTCCACATCGTCATGTATTTGGACTCCTTCGATGGCGCCCTCGGCCGCCCGCATTCCACACCTGATCTCGGCTCCTTCAAATGCCGGTCCCGCCGCTGTAGAGCAAGTAAAAATTTTACCGTTTCCGGACAGAATCATTTCCCCATTGGTACCAATATCTATGGCAAGGGTTATACCTGACAGCCGGTCAATCTTTGCGGCAAGAGCAACCCCTATCGTATCTGATCCAACATAGCCAGCCACGTTTGGTAAAACAATTACCTTTCCGGTAGCCAAAATCTTAAGTCCCAGTTCCAGAGCTTTCACCTCCACAACTTGACGGTAAACCGGTATAAAAGGTGCGGGGGCTAGATAACTTGGGTCTATACCCAAAAAAAGATGGCTCATAGTGGTATTGCCCACTACGGTAGCTTGATAGATTTCTTCCGGGCGTACCTTATGCTGTTCACACAGCTCAGCAATTAGACTGTTAATGCCGCTCATGACTTTATCCTGTAACCGATGAAGTCCTTCCGGTACGGTGGAAGCATGATTTATCCTTGAGATTACATCAGCCCCGAAAACGGTTTGGGGATTTGTTACAGCCGCGTTCCCCACAACAAGACCCTTGTTAAGATCCATTAGATAAGTGACAACTGTGGTTGTGCCAATATCGATAGCTAGACCAAAAGAGCGGTCGCGTGTATCTCCCGGTTCTACGGCCACAAGTTCATTATTGTCGAGAACTGCGGTCGCTGCAAACTTTTCCTGGCGAAGTACCGAGGGCAGCGAGGATGCAACAGCCCTGTCAAAAGGAACATCTTTAATTGGTAAGGCATTTGTAACCCGTTCCCAATCCGGGAGCTGGTCCTCAACACTTGGAGGGTTGAGGGAAAGGAAATACTTGCTTATGCTTGGCGCTATGACAAGATTTTCTTTTGCTCTTTTCAAGCCTGTTTTTCGGCTAAAGGCATCCTTGTGTTCTTGCACTGCAACAACTGTATCTTCCTGAAGATGACGCTGACAGGCTAACACAAAGCCGTCTTCCAGTTCGCCTTCACTTAGAAATCTTGTTTCTATTTTAGATCTGGGAGTGAGATGCTTTACAGGACTCTGAACCTTACATTTGCCGCAGGTGCCTTTTCCGCCACAGGTACTTTCCACTCGGACCTCAGCCACAATAGCGGCCTGGAGAATAGAGCTTCCTTCCGGAACACTAACTGTTTTGTTGGAGGGCAAAAAGGTGACCTTAACCACGACGATTCCCCCTTTCTAGTACAGCTTCCTTAGAGTTTATAGGAAAGCAATTCGTTTTTAACTATAGATGGAATTATAAAACAAGGGCACTAAGAAAAGAAAGCCTTACTACCCTAGTACCCTTCTTAATCATAGATTTAAAATTCCCGCAACAAGCCTTAATAAACCAAAAACCGTAGATCACTGGAAGCAGCAGCGAAATCATATAATTTCTGCAGCTTCTGAATTCGTGCGTCTTAAAATAATAAAACTAAGTAATGAACCGACATCGGCCAAAGCTATTAGTACTCCCATGGGAACTGCCGTATTGCTTCCACCTAAGCCTACCAACGGCGCAACACCGGCACCGAAGATAAACGACATCAAGCCAAGCAGCGCAGAAGCACTGCCTGCAGCATGACCGTAGTTCTCCATCGCCAAGGCTGAACCGGCTGTGCTTACTGCCCCCACACAGGCAACAACTAAGAACAACGGCAGCAAGATTACAGGCAGGCTTGCATGAAGCATAATCGTGATAAACAAAGCAAGACCACTTACAGCGGCCAGACAGAGTCCACTTACAAATAGTGTGACCCCCTTGACCTTGCCCGCCAGTCTACCGGTAATTTGCCCGGCAATAATAATGCCAAGGCCATTCATGGCAAAGATTAGGCTGAAAGTTTGAGGAGAAGCACCAAAAATATTTTGGATTACAAAAGGTGAACCGGATATATAAGCGAACATGGCTGCAGTGACAAGTCCTTGGGGCAGGGCGTATTTTACAAAACCACGGTCCGTAATAAGCGTCTTAAATGTCGAAAGAGTGTTTGAAATGCCGCCGGAAGAACGGCTCTCAACTGACAGAGTCTCCGGTAATCCGAATAAAACTGCGCAGAACATTAATAAACCAACAAGGGTTAAAACAACAAACACTCCACGCCAAGAAGTAAAATGCAAAAGCTGAGCACCAATAATCGGCGCCAAGATTGGACCCAAACCATTTACCAGCATCAACAGGGAGACAAACTTCATCATTTCGGAACCCGAGTAAAGGTCTCGCACTACAGCCCTCGAAATTACGATTCCCGCCGAACCAGCCATTCCTTGAATAAATCTTAATACAATCAGTCCACCGATTGATGAATTAACTGCGCAGAAGAGTGAGGCAACGGTGTACGCTGCTAGGCCGAACAGCAACGGCAACCGACGACCGCGAATGTCGCTCTGCGCTCCCATAAATAATTGTCCCACGGAAATCCCGAGCAGACACGCAGTAATGCTTAATTGAGCCAAAGATGCAGTAGTGTGAAGATCCCTTGTTAACGAAGGCAGGGAAGGTAAATACATGTCTATTGAAAGAGGCGCAAAGGCAGCCAATGCACCTAATACAAAAGCAATCCAATAGCGAAGCGATTTTGAAACAGATAATGTTGCTCCAGTTAAATGATTGTTCAGACGCATTTTGTCATTCCTCTTTTCCAAGTTAAGTCATACTAAACCAACCGTGGCCTGAAGGCTGTGGGTTATCTTGCAACCGGCCTTTAACATTCCCCCAATTTTCCTGATTGGCCCGGCAACTTAGGACTGTACCGTCAATTTAAACTATTTGACAAGCATGGGCAAGGACTAACCAATAGACCCTTTTCGGAGTCCCCCTGCTAACCCCATGCAAGGCGTAGGAAAGAGCTGGAATTGACGATTTTTTTCAATTCCAGCTCCTTTAACAATGACTTGCGCAAGCCCTCAATAGAAGTAGTTGACTACCTCACAATCAGTACCGGGCACTCAGCATGAGCCAAAACCCGCAGCGAAACACTGCCAATAACTCCGCCGGTGAACGGCCCATGGCCACGGCTGCCCATAACCACCAGGTCAAAACCAGTCTTAATCTCTTCCAGGATTGCAGTTGCAGGATGACCTGATGCATATTTTTTCTTTACTTGGACTTCTCCTGGAGCGATATCTTTTAATGCCGCTTCCAATGCTGCCTGAGCAGCCTCAGCAATTGTTTCAGGGGCAACATAGACTGCATACTCTGTGGAGTAGCCCACAAATTCTTGAGGGGTAGGAGTTACGTGGAAAAGCTCTATTTCAGAGCCAAATTGCCTGGCCAGTTCTAAAGCCGTTAACAGGGCATTGCGAGAGGGTCCGGATACGTCCGTAGGTACTAGAATCTTTTTGTACATGATCATTGACCTCCTAGGTTAAGCTTAAATGAGTTTGCACTTTGCAAAGCTGAGTTAATAATGTTTAGGCCGCCTGTGTTCTTTTTGCATCTATTTCAGCCTGGTAACCTTCAAGTTTGCTTCTGCTCAATCTATAACTGAGTGCCATAACTACCCCTGATACTATTGCGAACAAGCCAGGTATCGCTAGGAACACATTGAGTACTGCATTTTGGAGTTCCGGTGAAGCGGTTGCCGGATTAGCTCCCACAATAAAGCCTGCAGCGCCCAACACAAGTGGAATTATTGTACCCCTGGAAATAATGGCGATTTTAAGTGCAAAAGTCATCATTCCCATAACGAATGAGGAAGCATTTTTCCCTGTTTTCCATTCGCCGTATACCGCAACATCGGAGTACAGAGCTACCATGACCGAATTCAACAGTCCAGTGAAAGCGCCCTGGAGCACAATGAACACGAAGAACAGGACTAAATTCGTTCCTACAAATTTGCATATCAGCAGTGACGCGGCTAAGCCAATGAGCCCAAGAATCGATGTGGTTCTTGACGATATGGCTTTGGCAATTGGTCCACTCACCCACGCTCCCACTACCATAAAGCCAGATTCAATTAAAAGATATAATGGGAACAATGCCATATTCTTGAAGACATACGTAAAGACGTAGGCCGCCGATGATACCATGATAAAATATGACACCCACCTGAGAAAGTCTCCCACCAACAAGGCGATAAGGGGAGGGTTTTGAAACAAGCTTTTTAACATAACGCCGGCGGATACCTTTTCTGAATGGGCGTCCGCAACAGCACCTGACGTTGGAGCTTCAACCGGTTCATAGCCGTCAGTGATCTTAAATACAGTGAAATAGGCTATTATAAATGCCACGCCCATAATGCCTGCTAAAAAGGTATATCCCAAAACTGGATTCCCGGTAATTGTACCAATGTACAATGCTAATGGCGGAGCGACATAGGAGAAGAATACGCCGTTTAGACTTGTCCAGGTGCTGCGTCTTGCAGCTAGTAAGCTGCGCTCTTCAGCATTGGTTGCCATAGACGGGATTAAAGAAACGTTAGCCACCCATGCCATATTCCACAAGATGTGGCTTA
>JAJYNB010000132.1 GCA_021786555.1 Bacillota bacterium
CATAGGTGAGCTGGGGGATTTTGCCAAGGAATATGCAGATTCTCTCGGTGAAGCAACCGGACATATTGCCTGTATCGCTGACAGGGATAATATCATTGCGGTGTCTGGAGCACCCAAGAAAGAGTTCATGGGAAAAGCCATTGGACCGGCGGTTGAACGGGCCATGGAGGAAAGAAAGACTATTCACATCTCCAAAGTTGCAGAAAACAATGCAAATTGCAAGAACTGCCCGGTAAACGAAGAAGAAGATAAATGCAAAATTATGAGTGAAGTCATTGCTCCGATCATTGCTGAAGGGGATCCTATCGGTGCAGTGATCTTAATGACTAAGGAGCCCAATGTGAAAATGGGTGAAATGGAAATCAAGTTGGTAGAGACTGCAGCGGGTTTCCTGGCGAAACAAATGGAACAGTGATTAAAAGGCGGCGGAAGCCGCCTTTTAAAATTTCCGGAGCAATTCTTAAAAGAAGGGAATCAGGAGACAGGAGTCAGAAGTCAGAATGGGAGGACCGTTTTAGCTTGAATTATTCTGACTCCTGACTCCTGACTCCTGACTCCTGAATTCTGACCCCTGAATTCTGCCTACCCGAATAATATTTTCTCTCCCCCGTTAATAAACTGTACAAGCAATACCTGGGGGGAGAACTACATGATAAAAAAAAGGAGCTTTGTGCAGGGAGCCTTGATATTGTCGGCAGCGGGAATTGTCAGCAAATTACTAGGGGCTGTTTACCGTATTCCCTTTGCCAATATGGTAGGAAACGAAGGTGTCGGCCTGTATCAAATGGCCTATCCAATTTATACTGCTTTATTATCGCTCTCTACCGGGGGCATACCCGTAGCAGTATCAATTTTGGTGGCGGAACACCTGAGCAAGGGGGACAGGCAGGGGGCTAACCGGGTGCTGTTTACAGCCCTGACAATTTTGGGGATTACAGGGCTGGCCTTAAGCCTGGGAATGTACGCGGGAGCTGAATTTATTGCTGAGAACTTATTGTATGACGGAAGGGCTGTATACTCATTGATGCTTATCAGTCCCGCTCTGTTATTTACCGCCATGGTGGCGCCCCTGCGGGGATATTTTCAGGGAGGGCAAAACATGGTCCCTACAGCTGTGTCCCAGGTAGTTGAACAATTGGTCAGAGTGGGAACAGTTTTTGCGGGCGCTTATTTTTTGATGCCTTACGGACTGGAATTTGCCGCTGCAGGCGCCACCTTCGGCGCGGTGACGGGGGGCCTGGCTGCACTTCTGGTTTTGTTAGGCTTTTACTTTGCGACCAGGGCGACAAGCGGAACGAAAACGGCTTTGAGTTACCGCCGCAGCGTGGTGCAGCTTGCCCGACTTGCCCTTCCCATTTGTTTTGGGGGTCTGGTTATGCCTTTGATGCAGACGATAGATGCCCTGGTCGTACCTCTAAGGCTTCGTACGGCCGGCTGCGGCGTATCCGGGGCAACTGCCATGTATGGGGAGCTCACAGGAATGGCGGGCCCTCTCATCAGCCTGACAGGAGTGGTTACAACGGCTTTGGCAGCAAGCCTGGTGCCCGTGGTTTCGGCCTCGATTGCTGCAGGGAAGGCAGGGATGCTGAAGCGGAGGGTTGAAGAAGCTTTGCGCCTGGCAATTATGATCTGTCTGCCCGCCGCAGTCGGTTTGACAGTGCTGGCAAAGCCCATATCCTTTACGCTTTATAAGCTGCCAAGTATGGGGCTTACTCTTGCAGCCCTGGCCCCAGCTGCATTCTTCCTTGGCATGTACCAGGTTTCAGCAGGGGCACTGCAAGGCTTGGGTAAAACGGGCCTGCCAGTGCGGAACCTTGTAGCCGGCAGCGTCCTAAAGCTTTTGCTTACCTATTATCTTACCGCCTTACCCCAATGGGGAGTCAAAGGCGCAGCCATTGGGTCAGTGGGAGGGTTTGCCCTGGCGGCTGCGCTGAACTTCCAGGCGCTGTATATGCGGATGCCTCCCGGCTTTCACTTAAGCGGATTATTGCTTAAACCCACATTGGCTGGTACAATTATGGCAATAATTTTAGTAGGGGCAAGGGACCAGTTTGCTGTCAGCAGATTCACCGGTCTGGTCTTGGTTCTGGCTGGGGCTTTTGTTTATGGAGTATCCCTTGTTTTTCTAGGAGAGTTAAAGGCCAGGGAAATTTCACTGATGCCGTTTGTTGGCAAGACCTTGGCCAAATTATTACTGGACATAGGAATAGTGAGGGAATGAAGTGGCAAAAGTTACGGTAGTCGGACTGGGCCCTGGCTCTTTGGGGCAAATAAGCTTGGAAACGTATGATTTATTGATGTCCGGAAATCCAGTGTATATGCGCACATCCGAGCATCCCTGCGTGGAACAACTACGCGAGAGAGGGGTGGTTTTTCAGACCTTTGACCGTATTTACGCTTCTGCCAGCAGCTTTGAGCAAGTTTACCAGGAAATTGCCGAATATCTCACCACAGCAGCCAAAAGTTGTGATGTGATCTACGCCGTACCGGGGCACCCCCGCGTGGGTGAACGGTCTGTGGAAATATTACTGAATATGGCCGCTCTGTCGGACGCTGAAGTGGAAATCAAAAATGCTATGAGTTTTCTTGACCCATTGTTCACCTCCTTGGATTTTGACCCTATTCACGGTGCGGCCGTATCTGATGGCAGCGTTGCTTTAAAGAGTGTAGATTATCAGGGATGGCTTATTATTTCCCAAGTATACGATAAAATGATTGCCTCTGAACGAAAACTGGACTTAATGAACTTTTATCCTGACGAATTTCCTGTTTATGTGATTAAGGGAGCAGGACTTGCACAGGAACAGTCCTTTAAAATTCCTTTGTACCAGTTGGACCGGGGGGAGTACTTCGACCCTCTAACCTGTATCGCGGTACCGCCCCTGCCTTTTGAGCTTCAGCCGCCTGACTGGGACAAGTTATTGGAGGTGATGGCAAGGCTGCGTCAACCTGGGGGTTGTCCCTGGGACATAGAGCAAACTCATGCTAGCCTACGCCCGTACCTACTGGAGGAAACTTTTGAGGTTTTGGAAGCCCTTGACATGGGAGATATGCATAAATTATGTGAAGAGTTGGGAGACTTATTACTGCAAATTGTTTTTCACGCCGAATTAGCCCAAGAAAGACATGATTTTACAGCTGCGGACGTGGTCAAGGGGTTGGTTGAAAAATTGGTACGGCGGCATCCGCATGTTTTTGCCGGAGTCCAGGTTGTCTCTGCCGGGGAGGTTGCGGTAAATTGGGATAGAATTAAAGAAGAGGAAACGGGGAGGCGATCTTCGGTACTTGACGGCCTGACCAAAGGGTTGACATCACTGATGTATGCCAGGAAGGTTCAATCCCGGGCAGCCAAGGTTGGATTTGATTGGCCGGACCAGGATGGACCGGCAGAAAAAATCAGGGAGGAACTTGCTGAACTGCTTGCAGCAAGTTCGCGTCAGGAACAAATTGAGGAACTGGGCGACCTGTTATTTGCCGTAGTTAATCTAAGCAGGTTTCTGGACATTGAACCTGAGTTGGCCTTGCGGGGTTCAGTTGACAAATTCATCAAGCGTTTTAAGTATATTGAAGAAAACTGTAGACAGAAAGATGTCGACATCCAGCATATGAGCCTAGAAGAAATGGAAAAGTTATGGCAATTGGCGAAAAGACAATGAAAATAGTGGAAAAGTTGTTGAATATTATCCAGGGGCAGAAGGAGATTTGAGGTCTGTAGCGAAAGTACTAGAGTACCATAAATTCAGGAGGGATTACCTTTGAACAAAACCGATTTGGTGACCGCAGTAGCTGAAAAAACCGAACTGGCCAAAAAGGACGCTGAAAAAGCTGTTAATGCAGTATTCGCAAGTATTGAAGAGGCTCTTACCAAAGGCGATAAGGTTCAGTTAGTCGGATTTGGCACTTTCGAGGTCAAAGAACGGAAAGAGCGTACCGGTCGTAATCCTCAAACCAAAGAGCAAATAGTCATTCCGGCTTCCAAAGTACCAGCATTTAAAGCAGGTAAGACTCTTAAAGAAGCTGTTGTTAAGTAAAGACCAGAGAAATCAGGTTTGTGATAACCTGATTTTCCTTTATGGTCAGGAGTCAGGAGTCAGAATGAAAGAACGTATTATTATCTCAAGGGATTCTGAATTCTGACTCCTGAATTCTGAATACCTGAATAGCAACTATGAGGAATTATTATGCGTCTGGACAAATTTCTTAAAGTGTCGAGAATAATCAGGCGGCGGACAATTGCCAAAGAGGTGTGTGATCAAGGGGGTGCTTCCGTTAACGGCCGCGCGTCTAAGGCCGGCACGGAGCTTAAAACGGGTGATGTCCTGGACGTCAGGCTGGGAAACAAGCTTTTACGAGTACGGGTATTAAGCACGCCGGATGCTGTCAGGGCTCAAGATGCTCAGCAGCTTTACGAAGTAATTGAAGAGAAAACTGAGCAGAAGTAGGGGTTCTTCATCCCCTGCTTTTTATTTATTGCTCCTTTTGTGGGGATTGTTCTAACTGAATCTTGCAGGGCATAGGTTGGTATAAAGGCGAGGTGTGGGCGAAAGGGGTTAAACTTATGGAAGATGTAAAGAAGAAAGAGCATCAGCTCCATTTAGATAAAAGACAGAAGCTTGCACTGAGCGGCATCACACACGTGGACACATTTAATGAAGCCGAAATCATTCTGGAAAGCGTGATGGGCAAAATGACATTAAAGGGAGAAAGCCTGCATATCACGCAGTTAAACCTTGATGAGGAAACTTTAATGGTTGAGGGCGCTATAAGAGCCATAATCTACTCGGATGGCGAAACCAAGGGTGTTAAAAGAAAAAATCTGCTCAATAAGATTCTGCGCTAACGGTAACCCGTTAGCCTTTGTTTCGTTTGGAAGGCGGAAAAACTTTTGGAGGGAATGCAGGTGTTGCACCAACAGGCATGGGCATTTTTCGTATCCTTTTTCACCGGGGTCTCAGCAGGTGTGGTATTTGATGTTTACCGTGAACTAAAAAAACTTTGGGGTTTACGCAGAATCGGCACTGCTCTGGGAGACTTTTTAACTCCGGTACTCATTGGGGCCGCCGCCTTTCGTTTGCTGCTGCTGGGAAATTGGGCTGAAATGAGGTTATATGTATTGGTGGCTGTGGTCAGCGGTTTAACTCTTTATTTTATGGCTGCCAGCAGATGGGTCCGGAGAGTACTGAACTGGGTATTCAGGACAGCGGTATGGTTGGTCGGAATCGCTGTCAGTGGTATCATCTATCCCGTCAAGTTAATTCTCAAGCTAATGCTGTTTCCTCTTTACTGGCTCACCTGGGTGGGACATTTGGGAATAAGAATCATGGAATATCTGATTGGTTTTCCGCTTACCGCCCTAACCCGATTTTACCGCAGGCTTGCAGGTCGGATTAATCCACCGCTGAACTAAATTATTTGCGGATTTTCGGTTGCTTGTCTGTCCGTGGACCGGTATAATTGTTTGTAAAGCATATGTAATAAGTGTGTAGTATATTTGTCCACAATTTATCCACCGCTGTTGATTATTTTGGGGATAAGACAAATTTGGTGAGGGACAGTGCACCTGGAAATCAGGGGTTTGGAAAAACTAAGCTTTCGCGAAAGACAGGTCGTGATCCTTAAGGAGACCGGCCTTACAAGCGATGAAATCTCCAAACAGTTAAACTTGAGTGCAAGTTCCGTTGCTACCCTGTTTAACCGGGCCAAGTCCAAAGGATATAAAATAGTGATGGTTGTACCTGCCGAAAGAATAGGGCTTGACTTGGGTGGGGAGGAATAAAGATGGCCGAGGCAAAGAAAAAAAGGCGTTCTTCCTCTAAATTACGCAGATATCGCATCCATGCCTTATTGTTCGCGATATTGGCCGTGGGGGTTTTCACGGCTTTTTGGCCTGCTTATGTTTGGAATTCACAAATTGACCAGAATGTAAGTAAACTGACAGCAGAAAAAAATCAAATCATGCAGCAGAATCAGGCCTTGCATGAAGAGGTCCGCAGATTAAATACTCCCGAATACGTGGAACAGTTGGCCCGTAAAGATTTGGGATTGGTTAAACCCGGTGAAATTCCAATTACACAGGGGATTCCATCAAAGCGCTAACATCTTGACATGAATTTTCTCCTTAACGTATAATGTAAGTTGCTAATAAGATTTTTGTCTTGAGACAAGGAGGAATTTTTTTTCAATGGCCATCGCAGTTGGCAGTATAGTTGAGGGAGTGGTTACCGGGATCACCAACTTTGGAGCTTTTATTGAGCTGCCCGATAAAACCACGGGTTTGGTTCATATCTCCGAAGTCGCCGATGCCTATGTCAAGGATGTTAAGGACTACCTTAAAGAGCAGGATAAGGTCAGGGTAAAGGTTATTAATATTGACGACAAAGGGAAGATCGGGTTGTCAATTAAGCAAGCCAATCCCAACTACCGAAGCCAAGCTCGCGATCGCCGAACCTCCAGCGTCTCCTTCGAGGATAAATTGTCCAAGTTCTTGAAAGAAAGTGAAGAACGGCAACAGGAGTTCAAACGGGCTACTGAATCCAAACGCGGAGGTCGTGGTTCAAGCAGATATTAGGGAAAATAAACCCCATGTGGGGTTTATTTTTTTGGCTTGGAAGGGTGATAATTATTAGAGAATTACAAAAAGACTACAATTATATGGCAGGAAAATCCAATGGTGAAGCGAATAATATTCAATTGTGCCCAATATCTCTTGGATTAGATTCCAAGTCCCAAAAGGTCTTGCCAATTATGCCAAAACATCAAGGAGGGAGTAAATTTCAGAAAGCGTCTTCTACAAAAAAATCTTTCGGAATGGAGATGATTACCCAGATGCCTTATGATGCCAGAAGCATGAACCCCACCCAGTTTAAAGACTGGCAGATTGCCGAAGAGGCGGAGAAGTTTCTGCCTACTCCCGAGGAATGGGTCGAGAAACTGGGTCTGGAAAAAAGTGAAATGATACCTTATGGCAAAACCCCAAAGCTTGATTTCATTAAAATTATGAACCGGCTTAAGCATAAGCCTGATGGAAAATACGTTGAAGTTACTGCCATCACCCCTACTCCTCTGGGGGAAGGGAAAACCACTGTCTCCCTCGGCCTGGTTGAGGGCCTTGGCAAAAAGGGTTTGAATGTGGGCGGTGCCCTGCGCCAACCTTCCGGTGGTCCCACCATGAATGTGAAAGGTACTGCGGCCGGTGGCGGGAATGCGCTGCTCATTCCCATGACCGAATTTTCCCTGGGTCTCACTGGTGATATTAACGACATTGCCAATGCGCATAACCTGGCTATGGTTGCATTAACTTCCCGGATGCAACACGAAGCCAACTATACCAACGAGGAACTTGAAAAGCGCGGTCTGAGGCGCCTGGATGTCGACCCGAAAAATGTAGAAATGGGTTGGGTAATGGACTTTGCCGCTCAGGCCCTGCGCAACATTATTGTTGGCATTGGCGGCAAAAAGGACGGGCTGATGATGCAGTCCAGATTCGGAATTACGGTCGGCTCTGAGTTAATGGCAATCCTGGCTGTGTCCAAGGACTTGGCTGACCTTAGGCAAAGGATAGGCAAGATTATCGTGGGTTACGACCGCACCGGCAAACCGGTTACCACATCCGACCTGGATGTAGCGGGAGCTATGACCGCCTGGATGCGCAACACCATCAATCCTACCCTTTGCTACACGGTTGAAGGACAGCCTGTTCTGGTTCACGCAGGCCCCTTTGCCAATATTGCCATCGGGCAAAACTCCATTATTTCTGACCGACTGGCATTGAAACTGTTTGATTATACAGTTACAGAAAGTGGCTTTGCGGCTGACATTGGTTTTGAGAAATTCTGGAATGTAAAATGCCGCCTTAGCGGACTTATTCCCAATGCTTCTGTCATCGTATGCACGGTCAGGGCTTTGAAAATGCATGGCGGCGGTGCCACCGTCGTCCCCGGCAGGCCTATTCCGGAGGAGTATACGCGGGAAGACCTTGCCTTGGTGGAAAAGGGTCTGGAAAATCTTATTCACATGGTCAGCGTGGTCAAAAAATCCGGCATTGTCCCGGTTGTGGCTATCAACAGCTTTTACACCGACACCCAGGCAGAAGTGGACCTGATTAAGCGCACCATGGACCAGATGGGAGTGCGCTGCGCCTTATCCCAACACTGGATGTATGGTGGAGAAGGGGCTTCTGAGCTGGCCGACGCGGTCGTCGATGCCTGCAACGAGACGCCAAATTATAAGCCGCTCTATCCATTGGACACACCGCTGCGCCAGAGGGTTGAAATGATTGCCAGAGAAGTTTATGGCGCTGACGGCGTTCAATGGTCTCCAATCGCCGAAGCCAAGGCTAGGAAGTTCGAGTCTGATCCGGCTTACGCCGATTTCCAAACCATGATGGTCAAGACCCACCTCAGCCTCACCCACGATCCGACTTTGAAAGGTGTGCCCAAAGGTTGGACATTACCCATCCGTGATGTTTTGGTTTATGGTGGAGCCAAGTTCCTGTGCCCAATGGCTGGAGATATCAGCCTGATGCCGGGTACCGCATCTGACCCGGCCTACAGAAGAATTGACGTGGACGTGAACACCGGTGCGGTAAGTGGTTTATTTTAAATACCGACAGGATTAGCAAAAGAGCGGGCTTGGCCCGCTTTTTTGTTGGGATCAATTTGTCGAAATCTTTTTGCTTTCTATCTCCTTAGGGTGACACGGTACGCCAAGCCGCCTCGTTTATAATATTTACATAAAATGGCAAGAGGCGGTGTGAATATGACTGAGATACCCCCATACCGAAAAGGAAGCCGAAATTCAACCAATCCAGCAAAGGCGAAAAAGTCGAAGCTTTTGTACTTAATCAAACCTCTGGGCAGGGTAGATTTATGGGCTAATGTACTTGCGGGATTCCTGCTGGCCAGAGCTGTGGTATTTGGGGAACTGCTGCCCTTCGGAACCGCCTTTTTTGCAGCGCTGATTGCTCAGCGGCCCGGACTGGCCTGGCCAGTGGGTTTGGCTGTTCTGGCTGGAACGGCAACAGTGTCACGGGGACTGCCTCTTTTGAGTGTGGCCCTAAGTCTGATAATGTTAGGCATCTTATTGCGAGCGGTAAAGCGGAGCAATTCATGGCTGGTATTACCTGGGGTTGTCCTCACAGGGGTCGCTGTGGTAAAGGCGGGAATTCTCACTTTGGGCAGGCCCGAAATATACGAAGCTGCCAAAGCCACAGTGGAAGTAATTCTTATTGCTGTCATCACATTGGTTTTTGTGGCGTTTTATAAGAGCTTTCAAAGGATTAGAACACTGAAGGACCTGACTGTAGAGGAGACCCTCTGCCTGATTGTGCTTGCGACAGGCCTTGTGAACGGCATGGATGGCATTGCCCTGTACCAGGTCAGCCTTGGAGGCTTATTCAGCAAACTGGCAGTTCTCTCTGCAGCTTACCTTGGAGGTCCCGGCGCCGGCGCGGCTATTGGCGTGTTTCTGGGGTTTATCCCCAGCCTGTCGAAAGGAGGATTGGCAGGCATAACCGGAACTTTGGGTATTGGAGGCCTTGTATCCGGGTTGTTCCAAAGCCTGGGCAAGGCAGGGGTGGCGGCGGGTTTTTTCCTGGCCAGCTTTATCAGCACCTACTATGTTACGGGCGGAACCGAAGTGGTTGCTTCGCTGGCTGAAACACTCCTGGCTGTTTTAATCTTCTTTGTACTGCCTATAAATGTCTTGGATGACATCCGTACCGGCAACGCAAACCCTGAGGGAAGCCCAAAACGCAAAATGTTTAGTTTTGCAGCAACGCGTGTCAAAGGTCTGGCGGAAATATTCGAAGAAATAGCCGACTCATACCAACATGCCGCTGCGTTGGACAGTTCTTTGTTGAAACCGGATGTGCCAGGTCTGATGAATATTCTGGCTGACCGGGTGTGTATCAACTGCCCGGTGGTCAAAGTGTGCTGGGAAAAGGATTTCTACAAGACTTATAAAAACCTCTTGGAGATATTTACGCTGATTGAACTTAAGGGGACCATCCAGGTTTCCGATCTGCCGGTCGAATTGCGACGTCAATGCGGGCGGATTAAGGAGATGGTGCTGGCAATCAACTTCATTTTCGATAACCAGCGTACCAGTCAGAACTGGGCGAAGAGGTACAATGAAAACCGGGACATGATTTCTTCACAACTGCGCGGGGTTTCGGGCATGATGAATAACCTGGCCCGGGAACTGTCTGAGAGGGCCGATGGCCAGAACGGGGGAAAGCGGGCCAAAGCAAGGCGGCGAAGGGACTTTCTTGATTTGGGGGTTGCTACTTTGCCGAAAACCGGGAACTCTGTCTGTGGGGATGGGTATGCCTCTGTGCCTGTGGGTGAGGATAAACACGCCATCATACTCAGCGATGGTATGGGGGTTGGAGAAAAGGCTGCAAAAGAAAGTTCGGCAGCCCTGTCCCTCTTGGAACAGCTGTTGCGCACGGGTTTTGACGGGGAGTCGGCCATAAAAACACTAAACTCTATTCTTGTGCTCAGGTCGCCGGAGGAAACCTTCGCCACAGTAGACATGGTGATTTTTAATCTTGAATCAAACAGGGTTGATTTTATTAAGGTAGGCTCAGCTCCCAGCTATATCAAGCGGGGAGATCAGGTAGACGTAATAGCCGCAAGTTCCCTGCCGGTAGGAATATTGAACACTATTGAGATAGAAGTAATCTCCCGGGAACTGCGGGAGGGGGATACTCTGGTAATGGTCACGGACGGCTTGTTGGATGTGGTTAAAGGGGCTCAGGCTGATTGGATTGAGGAATACCTAAAAGACACTCAAACAGCCAATGCGCAAATACTGGCTGAAGAATTGGTAGTGAGGGCCAAGTCCCTGGGACAAGGGGTTTTGCCCGATGACATGGTTGCTCTGGCCATACGGAAAGGGTACTGGGGCTGATACAAGGAATAGAGTTCACGAATTTGGGCAGGTTAATTTAAACAATAAAAATAAAATGTTAAAAGAGGAAGTAGCTATAATTTGTCGAATAGCCAAAATCTAATATGTTAATTCGGTGCAAGGGTTAACTTTGAAAAGAGATGTAAAGTTAGCCTTTGCATCTTAATGTTTAAGTGTCAGCACGGGCAACAAGCTTAGGGAGAGGGAAACGATGCTGGAGGCGGTCAGGCGGACCCTGCACTCATATGATATGATTCAGCCGGGAGAACTGGTGATGGTTGGAGTTTCTGGCGGACCAGACTCCATTGCCCTGCTGCACAGCTTGCATCGGCTTTCGGGTGAGTTTGGCTTTAGGCTCCATGTGGTCCATGTAAATCATGGACTGCGGCCGGAGGCCGAGGAAGAGGCTTCGTTCGTTGTGGATTTTGCCCGGGATTTGGGTGTAAGCGCCTGCGTACAGAAATTGGACCCCAAACTCTTGAAGGGTGCGTCATTACAGGAAGCGGCCCGGGATGCCAGGAGAAGGTTGTTCTTAGAGGAATGTAAAATTACCGGCGCCACAAAAATTGCTTTGGGCCACAACGCCAACGATCAGGCGGAAACTGTTCTGCAGCGATTATTCCGCGGGGGCGGAACAGGTGGTCTGGGCGGTATCCATCCAGTGCGCGAACAAGTTATCCGCCCTTTATTGTTCGTAAAGCGCAGCCGGATAGAAGAATATCTTGAGGAAGAAAAACTGCAATTTAGAGTGGACAGAAGCAATTTTAAGCCGGTGTATTTAAGGAATAAAATAAGATTGGAGCTGATTCCCAGGCTGGAAATGGAATATAACCGGCGCTTAGTGGAAACGCTGGGGAAGACTGCCGTAATCCTTCAAGAAGATGAGGCCTATTTGCAGGCCGAAGCTGAGAAAAACATTAACGATTTCTGCCAATCACTGGGGGACAATTACTTGCTGCCCATGCAGTTGTTCAGCTTGCCCAAGCCCATCAGCAGCAGAATTGTCAGGTTGGTGTTCGGGCAACTCGCCGGGGATCCAAGGGGACTGGAGTATGACCATGTTAACCGAGTACTGGCCCTGGCCCAAACCGGGCGCAGCGGGAGCTGCCTGGAGCTTCCCGATGAAGTAAGGGTTTATAAGGAACAAGATGGCATGTTGTTTTGTTCAGGGCTATTAAGCCCAGAGGCCTTAGAGGAGCAAATTATTAATGTTCCGGGGGAAACAAGGATTCCGGCCCTAAGACTGGTGCTGCGGGCCAGATTGGTGCAGAATCCGGATTTCTTTCCGCTGCCTGAGGGAAGCTGGTCAATTGTCCTGGATTACGACCAGCTAGGAACAGAGCTAAAACTGCGGGGGAGGGTTTCAGGGGACAAAATTCTTGTCAACGGTTCCTATCGCAAGTTGAAGGAGATTTTCATTGAGCGCAGAATACCTATCAGGCTGCGGGAGACCAGTCCGCTAGTTGTTCAAGCAGACGAAGTAATCTGGATACCTGGCTTGATGCGGAGCGATAGGGCCAAGGTTTTGCCGGGCACAACCAGGGTGTTGGAGCTGGCAGTCTCAAAATATTAGTTTGGTTGTAAAGCCCTTTGCACCATGGTATAATATGTAATATTGGCGACTTCCCTGGTCGTACCGGGGCTGCTTTTTGTTTCAGTAAAGAGGGGAGGACCTTTTTTGAGCAGGCTTTTTAAAAATTTTGCAATCTACATACTCATAGTATTGCTTGCAATTTTACTCCTTAACTTAACCAAGCCCCCGAAACAACCTGATGAGAAACCCGACTACAATACCTTCAAGAAATACGTGGTGCAAAATCAGGTTCAGTCGGTTAACATCACTACTGACACGAACTATTACACCATTGCCGGAACCCTTACCAATGCCAAAAAGTTTGAGCTAATTGGTCCTGCCAATGACACTGCTCTACTCAATGACTTGAAAGACCATAATGTCGAAACAATTTTTAGTCCCCCGCCGCAAGCGCCCTGGTGGACTAACTTGTTAACCACAATATTACCGCTGCTTTTGGTTGTTGGTATTTTCTTCTTTATGATGCAGCAGACCCAAGGCGGCGGCAGCAGGGTGATGCAGTTCGGTAAAAGCAGGGCTAAATTACATACCGATGATAAAAAGAAGGTTACTTTTGACGATGTGGCCGGAGCGGATGAAGTCAAGGAAGAACTGCAGGAAGTTGTGGAATTCTTGAAACAGCCGAAAAAGTTCAGTGAGCTCGGGGCCAAGATACCAAAAGGGGTTCTGCTCTTTGGCCCACCCGGCACGGGCAAGACTCTGCTGGCTCGGGCTGTGGCAGGGGAGGCAGGTGTCCCTTTCTTTAGCATCAGCGGATCGGATTTTGTTGAAATGTTTGTGGGAGTCGGCGCATCCCGCGTAAGGGATTTGTTCGAACAAGCTAAAAAGAATTCGCCCTGCATCGTCTTTATCGATGAAATTGATGCTGTTGGCCGGCAGAGAGGGGCGGGTCTGGGCGGCGGACATGATGAGAGGGAACAAACTCTGAACCAGCTTCTGGTGGAAATGGATGGCTTTAGCGCCAACGAGGGTATTATCATTATCGCTGCAACCAACAGGCCTGATATTTTGGATCCTGCCCTGCTGCGTCCTGGCAGGTTCGACCGCCAAATAGTCGTGGACTCGCCCGATGTGAAAGGACGCAAGGAGATTTTGGATGTCCACATCAAGGGTAAGCCCCTGAGTGAAGATGTTGATTTGTCAGTAATAGCCCGTCGAACTCCCGGTTTTACAGGGGCAGACCTGGCCAACCTGGTCAATGAGGCTGCGTTGCTCTCTGCGCGGAGGGGCCAGACTAGAGTTACCATGGGATCCCTGGAGGAGTCCATAGAACGGGTGATTGCCGGTCCTGAGAAGAAAAGCAGAATAATCAGCGACTTTGAAAAGAAGCTTGTTTCCTACCACGAAGGGGGCCACGCCTTGGTGGCAGAAATGCTGCCCCATACTGACCCATTACACAAAGTGTCAATCATTCCACGGGGCAGAGCCGGTGGTTATACCCTGCTGTTACCCAAAGAAGACCGGCATTATATGACCAAATCCCAGATGCTCGACCAAATCACAATGTTGTTGGGCGGAAGGGTAGCAGAAGCAATAGTGCTTAAGGAAGTCAGCACCGGGGCTTCCAACGACCTGGAGAGGGCTACAGAGCTGGTACGCAAGATGATTACAGAACTGGGGATGTCCGATGAGTTGGGTCCTTTGACCTTTGGACATAAACAGGAACAGGTGTTTTTAGGCCGGGACATTGCCAGGGACAGGAATTACAGCGAGGCCGTAGCGTATGCCATCGATAAAGAAGCCCGTAGGATCATTGATGAATGCTACCAAAAAGCTCAAAACATCATTAAGGAGCATATGGATAAGCTTAATGTCATTGCAAATGCCTTGATGCAAAAGGAGACCCTGGAGGCCCAGGAGTTTGCAGAACTCATGGCCAAATTCAATACGGGTGAAGCTCCCCAGGAGGCTGTTCAATCTGATCCTGGTGAAGCTTAAAGAAGGAAAGTTATGGCGCAATATTTGGGGGGTTAACTAATGGAAAGAACGTTTATTATGATTAAACCTGACGGGGTACAGCGCAACCTTACCGGCGCAATCATTTTGCGCTTTGAGCAAAAAGGATACAAGCTGGTAGGCATGAAGTTGTTGCAGATATCCAGGGACCTGGCGGAAAAGCATTACGCGGAGCATGTGGGCAAGCCCTTTTTTGAAGGCACAGTAAGTTACATCACATCCAGCCCTGTGGTGGCCATGGTGTGGGAAGGTAAAAATGTGGTGTCTGGGGCCAGGGAAATGATGGGCGCAACCAATCCCAACAGTGCGGCCGCTGGAACCATCCGGGGTACATATGGACTGGACATTAGCCGCAATGTAATTCACGGTTCTGATTCGACGGCCAGCGCTGAAAGGGAAATCAACTTGTACTTTACCCCTGCTGAATTGATTGAATACAGCAAGAATGTTGACCGCTGGCTAAGCGAGTAAACACAAAAACACCTTGCTTGCTGTCAAGGTGTTTTTTTTATTTCACAAAGATGATACACTGGGAGAACCCACTAAGGAATTTGATAGGGCAACCTACATAGGAAAATTAATGGGCTTTGGAGGCTTGGCATGGCCAAAGGCAAGAAATGGACGGTAATGGTTACCCTTTGTTCCCTGTTGCTGGGAGTGCTGCTGATGTTTCAATTAAAGGCCCAGGCTGACAAACCAAACCTTATGGGATCCGATAACGTGGTAGCAGCCTTGGCGCCGTACACTTCTGAAATCGAACAGCTTCAAGCTGAAAATGACAAGCTGCAGGCCGAACTGGACCAGTACATGAAGGGTGCGGAGGCTTCTCAGGTGGCGAGCGACAGGTTGAAACGGGCACAGTTACAGGCAGGCCTCACACCGATTGAAGGCCCTGGCCTGGAGATCACCTTGGATGACAGCAAACAGGCAGTTGCTAACGGAGACGACGTAGATAAATACATAATTCATGAACAGTACCTAAGGGCTTTGGTCAACGCTTTGTGGAATTCCAAAGCAGAGGGGGTCGCCATAAACGGTCAACGCCTAACGGCCAACTCAGCTATTTACTGTACGGGGACTGTAATTACTATTAACGATGAAATTGAAACTCCACCTTATAAAATTGAAGCCATTGGTGATAGTGAGAAATTGTCAAAAAGCGTTGAAGTCGTAGAAAAGCTTGTCATTGGGTTGGACGAGTACGTTCAGCTATACGGCATTACTTTCAAGGAAGATAGCGTCAAAGATATACGTCTGCCTGCTGGAACGCTGCCAAACTATAAGTTTGCTGTCCCGGTAAAGGAGGGATCCTAGGATGAGGTTAATTAAACATGGAAAATGGGCCCTTCCGGCCTTCCTGGCAGCAATTGCTCTAGGTATGCTCATAGCGGTCCAGTTCCAGATTCAAAGATCGGA
>JAJYNB010000360.1 GCA_021786555.1 Bacillota bacterium
TCCAAGTCGCCGAGGGCGCTCCGTCCGCTGCCAGGGAAATCTCCGCCCCCAAGGATAACAGTTCCGGGATTGGGGCGATGCCGGAAGCCAGTTTCAGGTTGGAGGAAGGGCAGTGGGCCACCCGGGTTTTGCTGTTGACCAGGATTTGCTTCTCCGCTTCGTCCAGCCAGATGCAGTGGGCCAGTATTAAGTTTGGTCCGGTCAGGCCCAGCTTCTCCAGGCAAACTATATTACGCATGCCGCGGGTGCTTTCCACCACTTCAATTTCGCCCCGGTTTTCCGAGGCGTGGGTATGCACCAGGGCCTTCTTTTCCTTCGCCAGGCGGGAAACCTCCCGCAGCAGATCGTCGGTGCAGGAAACCACAAAGCGGGGTGTAAAAGCAACTTCCAGCCGCCCGCCCCCTGCGCCATTATACTTGTCATACAGGTCAACGCTTTCCTGCAGGGAGTTTGCTGTCTTTTCCTGCAGGGACGGGGGCACATCCCCGTTGGGGTCATCCATCATGCACTTTCCCGATACAGCCCGCAGGCCGCTGTCCAGGATCGCCTTAAACTCATGCTCGGTATGATGTACGGTTGCCATATCTACGATACTGGTGGTTCCGCCCAGGAACAGTTCGCCGATGCCCAGCAGGGCCGAATCATAAAGGGACTCGGGGTCATGCGCACCTTCCAGGGGCCAGATCTTCAACTTCAGCCAGTCCAGCAGTTCCAGATCGTCGGCCTGGCCCCGGAACAGGGTTTGACAGAGGTGAATGTGTGTTTGAATCAGACCGGGAATCAAAAGATCCCCGCGCAAGTCGATAATCCGGTTCGCAGGCTGGTCAATCTTTCTCCCAACAGCGCCGATGCGTGAATCTTCTACCAGCAAATCGCCCCGGATAATGTCCCGCTGGGCATTCATGGTCACAATTGTGGCGTTTTTAAACAGGATGCGCATTAGGCGGCCCCCTTTCAGCTTGAACCCGGCAAAGAGTCTTTTCCCGCCCCCATGCGGCAGGGAAGAAGACCGTTTGCTTCTTTCACCCTTCTTCTCCATAAAATTCTATATATCTCTCCCCGGGATCCGGCCTATTTTACGCCGGGTTGGCTCTCTCTATGAGTTTTTCCTACAGGCTCAGGGTGTGTGCCGGATGCCGGCACACACCCTGAAACCTACCCTAGCCGATAATAAAGTGCAGAATAAATAAGATTGTAAGCACGTAGGTGACGGGATTGTTCTCTTTGTGCCGTCCGGTCACCAGTTTGATTATAGTGTAGGACATAAAGCCAAAAGCCAGGCCCTGAGCAATGGAGAAAGTCAGTGGCATCATAATCACCGTCATGAAGGCGGGAAATGCTTCTGTAAAGTCGTTAAACTTGACATGCACGATCTCGCTCATCATCAGGGTACCCACCAGGATTAGCACCGGGGCCGTGGCCTGGGCGGGAATCAAGCCCACAAGAGGTGCAAAGATGATGGAAACGGCAAACAGCACGGCTACGGTGACAGCGGTCAGGCCGCTTTTACCCCCTTCGGCTACGCCTGAGGTGCTCTCAATATAGGAAGTTACAGTTGGAGTACCCATGATCGAGCCGAACATGGTGCCGATGGAATCAGCCATCAGAGCTCTGCCTGCTCTAGGCAGGTTGCCTTTTTCATCCAACAGTCCTGCTTTGCGTCCCACACCCAGGAGGGTGCCGATGTTGTCAAACATGTCCACAAAGGTGAAAGCAAAAAGTATTGAGATCAGGCCGTAGTCAAAGGCTCCTCTGATATTGAGTTGCAAGAAGGTTGGCGCCAGTTCTTTCAGCGGGTTGGTAGGAGCAACAATATCCGCCAATGATGTGGGCGGATGGGAAACTCCGGCAATCATGCTGACCACAGTGGTGGCCAGGATGCCAATCAACAGCCCGCCCTTAACCCGCTTGGCCATCATCCAGCCGGTCACAATCAGGCCGAAGACCGCGACCAGAACTCCAGGTGATTTCATGTTCCCCAGAGCAACAAAAGTGTCTTTGTCCCCCACCACAATGCCGGCGTTTTTCAGGCCGATAAAGGCGATGAACAAACCGATGCCTACCCCGATGGAGAGTCTCAAGACTTCGGGTACCCCTTCAATAATCCATTCCCGCACTTTGGTCACAGTGAGCAGGAAAAAGACCAGGCCTGAGATAAACACCGCCCCCAGGGCTGTCTGCCACGGCAATTTCATGCCGATGACCACCGCGTAGGTAAAAAAGGCGTTTAGTCCCATGCCCGGGGCCATGGCTATCGGATAATTGGCGTACAACCCCATTACAAGGGTGGCGAAGGCGGCCGAAATGGCCGTTGCCGCAAAGGTAGCATTTAGCGGCATGCCTGCGTCCTTCAGGATGCTGGGGTTAACAAACAGAATGTAGGCCATAGTGACAAAAGTGGTGACACCGGCGAGAATTTCCGTGCGCAGTGATGTGTTCAACTCTTTCAGGTGAAAGAACCGTTCCAGGACGCCTGGGTCCTTCTGGTTATGCATAGTTGACATGACTTCCCTCCTTTTGGTTTTCCCCATGTAGTCTCCGGCTCCCGGGCTTGTCCATGTGCAGCGTAGATTTTTTGGGAATTGCTGGGTCTGGGCGCCGGCCTCCGGCCTGACAGAGCAGGCCGCATTGGTGCAGTTAACTATCGGTGGACTTCTCACAATCAGGCCGCGGGCCCCCTAAGTCCTCCCTAATCTGCTTTAGCCACCACTCCCTCCTCTCTGCTTCTCAGCCAGGGCCGCCAGGATTTTCTCCGGTGTGGCCGGCAAAGATGTAATTCTCACTCCTACGGCAGCATCGATGGCATTGATTATAGCCGCGATGGTAGGCAGCATGGCAGGTTCGCCCAGCCCCTTGGCGCCGTATGGACCGGTGTCCTCCGGTTCTTCGACAATCATGCTCTCTATTTCAGGCACATCCAGGGCCGTAGGAATCAAATATCTGGCGAAGGCCGGGTTCTTGATCCTGCCCTCTGCCAACTCCACCTCTTCCAGCAGGGCATAGCCCACTCCCTGGGCCACTCCTCCGGCAATCTGCCCTTCCACCTGGGTCAGGTTCACGGCCCTGCCCAAGTCATGGGCCGCAGCAATCTTTAACACCCGCACCGTTCCCGTGTCCGTATCGACTTCCACCTCAGCTGCCTGGCAGCCGAAAGCGTAGGGCCAGTAGGGCGCCCCTTGACCGTTTTCCAGGTTGACCGCAGTGGTTTGAGCAGTAAAGCTTGAGGCGCTGATAAACCGTTCGCCGTGCAGCAGGCGGGCCTCCCAGGCCAGCTCGGACAGGGGCATGCTGCGGGATGGGTCTCCCCTCACCCCTATCATCCCATCCTTAAGTTCAATTCCCTCAGGAGATGGGCAGGAAAATTTGCGAGCCCCAAATTCCTGCAGGCGAAGTTTGGCCTGCCGCACTGCCTTCAGCACAGCATTTCCTGTGTTGTAGGTCTGGCGGGTCGCGGCCGTAGTACCCGAGTCAGGGGTAACGTCTGTGTCCCCGCTGCAAACCAGAATATCTTCCGGTCTAAGCCCCAGTTCTTCCGCCGCAATCTGGGCAAAGACAGTGCTGCTCCCCTGTCCCACGTCCACAGCCCCGGTAAGTACAGCAGCCGTACCGTCATCATGGATTTCCACAAAGGCGCTGGAAACGTCGGGAAAACCGTTGCCGTAACCCGTACCGTACCAAGTACAGCCGAGACCTGTCCCGCGTTTTTTCATTCCTTATCCTCCTCCTGCCGGAGAAACGGAGCAACCTTTTGCAGGCACTCCTCCAGGCCGACGCTGCCGCTGAGCAACTGGCCCGTCGCCGTTACGCTGCCGGTGCGAAATATGTTGCGCAAGCGAATTTCCAAGGGTGAGAGGCCCAATTCTTGCGCCAGGATATCCATCTGGCTTTCATAGGCCAGCACGGGCTGGGCGGCGCCGAAGCCGCGCATGGCCCCGGTCCAGGGATTGTTGGTAAATACGGCATAGCTGTCAACCCGCAGGTGGGGAATCTCATAAGGTCCCGTAGCATGGATGGCCGCCTTGCGCAGGATGTTGGGGCTCCAGGAGGCATAGGCCCCCGCATCGCCCACGATTCTGGCCTCCAGAGCCACCAGTTTCCCCTGTCTGGTCGCCCCGGTCTTATAGTGCATGGACATGGGGTGCCGCTTGCAGTGGGAATAAAAGGACTCTTCCCTGCTGTTTTCCATTTTCACCGGCCGCAAGGTCTTATAGGCCAACATGGCCGCAATGAGCTGCAGGGAAATGTCCTCCCTGCCTCCGAAAGAACCGCCTATGCTTAGGGTTTTCACCTGAACCCGACTCACTTTTATCCCCAGGGCGTGAGCAATTTCTCCCCGGTCGTAATGGGGGTATTGTGTCGATACCTGGATCACAAGATTTCCTCTGGCGTCTACATGGGCCAGGACCGCTTCCGGTTGCAGAAAAGCGTGGTCAACCATTTGGGTGCTGTAGTCCCGCTCCACCACCACATCAGCGATCTCCCAGCCCTTGTTAAGATCACCCTTCACCACAGGCAGGTGGTAGAAAACATTGGATAGGCCGTGGACTTCGGGATGAAGCGGTGACGCACCGGGACGCATGGCTTCCTCCGTGTCGAACAGGGCCGGCAGAGGCTCATACTCAATTTCCACCAACCCGGCTGCCTCCCGCGCGAGTTCCAGACTCTCGGCCCCAACAGCCAGCAGCGGGTCCCCCACCATACGGATGTGCTCCGCAACCAGCACAGGCTGGTCCCGGTAGAGCACGCCGTGGCTGTTACGGGGCACATCAGCGGCCGTAAGCACTGCCGCCACCCCGGGCAATTCCCGGGCCTTGCGCACATCCATGCTGAGAATCCTGGCGTGGGAATGGGGACTGCGCAGCACAACCCCGTAAATCTGACCGGGCAGGTTCAAGTCGGCAGGATACTGGGCTTGACCGAACACCTTGCCCCAGGCATCTTCACGTACCACGCGGCTGCCTATTACGCTGGTCATGTCCCTGTCACCTCCCTGGCTGCCCTTTGGACCGCCCGCAGGATCTTGTCATAACCGGTACAGCGGCAGAGATTGCCCGACATGGCCGCGCCGATCTCCTGTGGCGATGGGTCGGGGTTTTTGTCCAGCAAGGCCTTGGCCGCAAGGACCATGCCGGGAGTGCAGTAACCGCATTGGACCGCCCCTTCCTCTACAAAGGCCCGCTGCACCGGATGAGGTCTGATACGGTTCCCCACCCCTTCGATGGTTGTGATGTCGCGGCCGTGGGCCTGGATTGCCAGCACCACACAGGAATTGATTGTCCGGCCGTCCATAATTACAGTGCAGGCCCCGCATTCACCCTCGCCGCACCCTTCCTTTGTCCCTGTGAGGCCCAGGCGCTGGCGCAAGACATCAATCAGGCGTTCGCCCGGTTCTATCTTAAGCATGCAAGCTTTTCCGTTTACCGTTAACTCCAGTTCAACCACAGGCAGTACCCTCCCCTCCTGCGAGAGAAGCCCAGGCTTCACGCATCACGCCCGAGACCGCGACCCGTTTGTAGGGAGCCGACGCCCGGCTGCCCAGGGCTGAGGCCACCACCTGCTGAGCGGCAGCAGCAGCATCTTCCAGCCAGGCCTCATTCATTTCCCGTCCTTGCAGCATTTCCGCTAAAGCCTCACTGAGGAAAGGTCGTTCTCCGACAGCCCCCAGGGCCACCCTGACTCGCTTTGCCTGGTTGCCTTCCCTTTCCACGGCCAGGGCCACGCTGAGCCTGGCGATGGCCAGAGCCCTGCGCCTGCCCAGCTTGGCGAAGCCGCTTTTCCAACCTTGGTCCGGAATACGAAATCCCCTGATCAAGGTCCCCACTTCCAGGAGCGGGCGCCGGCTCAGCAATTCAGCCAAAGGCACTGTTTCTTCCCCCCGGCGGGAGACCAGGCGGACCAGGGCCCCCAGGGCCAATAGTGGAGGGAGACCGTCAGCGGCAGGGGAACAGTTGGCTAGATTGCCGCCTAGAGTGGCCTGGTTGCGGATTTGGGGCGAACCCATACTCTGGCAGGCCAGCCACAACGCGTTAGCCTTGGCCCGGGCCAGTTCCGACCCGCCCAGTTCGGCGAAGGTCAGCATACTGCCTATCTCCAGGCAGCCGCCCGCCGCAGTAAGATATTTTAACTCGGTAACCCGGCTCAGGTCCACCAGTACTTGCGGTTTGGCTTTTCCCTCCCTCAGCTGCAGCACCAGGTCGGTTCCCCCAGCTAAGAAACATGTGTCCAGGCCAGACCGTTCTACTGCTTCCGTTAGATTTTGCGGTTGAAAAAACTCCATACCTTTCCCCCTCCCCGGCAGCCTAACTGCACAACAAAAAACCGGATGCCTGCAAACGACAAAAGAGTATTACACTCCCATAGTCGGATAATTTGCGGTCATCCGGTAGACACTCTCGGCCCAATTGCCAAGGATATATGGTACCTAATTAAGTCCTGGAGACGTGACGGCAGTTTCACTACCGATGTTCCAGTTTGATTATGAACTTTTATAAGCAAATTATTCGACGTCGGCATTCAAATTCCTCTTAAAAAAGATACTGAATTGTTAGTGTATTTAGACCAGTTGTAAAAAAACATATATCTCCAATTTCCCGCCGGTGGAAGATCTGTCCCTGGAGGGAAGGGAGAAGTTGGTGGTCCAGCAGCCGAATCTAAAACGGGACCAATAGGTCAAAAAATGGCTGCTTGACAAGCAGCCATTTTTTAAGAGACTACGGGAGAACCCAAGAAAAATCCTGTTAAAGCTGCTTCATCCTGTTGCTGAGGCGGCCCAGCTTCTCTATTTCCACCGTAACCTCATCCCCGTCTTTGAGCCAGACCCGCTTCTCCTCTGGGTAACCCAGGATCACACCCTCTGGAGTACCCGACATGATGATGTCCCCCGGTTCCAGGCTCATGTGCTGCGAAACGTAGCTCACCAGCTCGGCACAGTCAAAAATCATGTAAGACGTATTGGAATCCTGACGCACTTCCCCGTTTACAAAGCTGCGAATTGCCAGGTTTCCGGGATCTCCCACTTCGTCAGAGGTAACCAGGTATGGGCCCAGGGGGCAGAATCCGTCGCAGGTCTTGCCCAAGAGCCACTGGCTGGAGCGAAACTGCAGGTCACGGGCAGATAAGTCGTTGCCGTTGCAGTAGCCAAAAACATAATCCAAGGCCGATTCTTTGTTAACCTTTTTGGCATTCTTGCCTATGACAATCACCAGTTCCGCCTCATAGTCCACCTGGCTGGAGGCAGCGGGCAGGCCGGTCTCTTCTCCAGCGGCTGAGACGGCGTTAGCGAACTTGCTGAACAGGATTGGATAAGCGGGAATCTCCATCTCTGCTTCTTCGGCGTGTTTGCGGTAATTCAGGCCGACACATATGATTTTGCCCGGATTGGGGACACAGGGCCCAAGTTCCAATCCCGCTTCCGGTACGAACAGGTCGGAGGTGCCGGCCTGGACCCGCGCCACATACTCCCGTAAATCCCTGAGGGCCTCATCCCCTCCCGCCAGCACCTGTTCAATACTCAGAGGCACATTGCTTTGGGCCGGAAAGCGGCTTAAAGCACGCCTCAGGTTCAGGACTCCCCTGTCTGTCTTAATTCCCAGTTCCAATCCCCGTTGTGTTCTCAATGTCAACAGCTTCACTTACACTCATCCTCCTGCATCTGCGCCCTGAAGCAAACTTCGATGGTTTTGCCTTAATACGTAAAAGAATCATTTTTCTTTTTCTAATCGTTACCCAGATTCTCCTGTCTGTCTCTGGTTGCCGATACCTTCTCAATACATTTCGGCTCCACCATTCACGTTTAAGGTCGCTCCAACCATAAATCTACAGTCATCGCTTGCCAAAAATGCTATCTGAGGCGCAATATCCTCGGGTTCAGCCAATTTTCCAATGGGAGTTGATGCCTTTAGTTTGTCCATTAACCATTGTGGATTGTTCGCCGTTGCGTCGGTCTTAACGACACCCGGTATAAACAAGTTTGCTATTATTCCATGAGGGGCGCCCTCAAAGGCTACATACCGGGCGAACGTATTCAGTGCGGCTTTCGCTGTTCCATGCGCAATATAATTTGGAATCGGATTTATGGTGCGTGAAGTGGAAACATAGACTATCCGTCCGTACTTTTGTCCCTTCATGATGGGAAATGCGGCCTTTGTAACGTTAAAGCCGGCAGCAAGTTCCTCATTTACCTTTTTAATCAGGTTTTCCCACTCTATGTCCTCAAAAGAAGACCTGACGAAATCCATTGCGGCGTTGCTGACAAGGATATCCAGACGGCCAAAGTCATTGATGATTTGTTTAATCATGCTGTTGACTTGTTCCTGGTCACGGACATCGGCCCGTAATGCTACAGCCCTGCCGTTTTTCCGAGTAATTTCATCGACCACCTTCTGAGCTGCTTCGGCGTTGTTAACATAATTAACAATTACAGTCCCTCCCCGCTCAGCCAATAAACTAGCGGTGGCTGCACCTATGCCCCGACTTGCACCCGTAATTAACGCTATTTTCCCCTCAAACATAGCACTCTCCCCCACTCCATTTATTTCAGAAACAAGAACATTATACCATTCGGTGAATCCTCATAAAAGGTGGATTTACAGCATTATCAATCCATTTCTGCTTTAATTCTACAATTTGTCCATTTTTGGAAGAATTATGATAAAATTAGTTGCAAGTATATTCCTGCAATAGAGGAAGGAGTTTTACACGTGTTCTCTCTCAGCGAAAATCCTCTTTCCGGCCATCCGAACGTCAGGTGGTTGATCCTGACAAACACCTTAATCGGAGCTTTCATGGCCAATCTCGATGCGAGTATCGTAAATGTTGCCCTGCCAACTATTGCCGGCAAAATGAACGTTAGTATGTCGGTTATTCAATGGGTTGTCACGGCCTACTTGCTTGCTGTCTCAAGCTCTCTGCTTCTCTTCGGCAGATTGGCCGATATGATCGGGCGCAGGAAGGTCTTTTCCAGCGGCTTTTTGGTTTTTACACTTGGTTCTTTATTCTGCGCATTTTCCGGGAACATTTGGCAGCTTGTGGCCTCCCGCTTATTACAATCGCTGGGGGCCTCTACTCTCATGGCTATTGCGCCGGCAATTGTCACTTCTTCCTTTGGTCCGCAGGAAAGAGGAAAAGCTCTGGGAATAAACGCAACCACAGTGGCTGTGGGTGGTTTGATCGGGCCGCCCATTGGCGGTTTCCTGGTGAGTTCTTTCGGCTGGACTTCAATATTCTATATCAACCTTCCCCTGGGGATCTTTGGTTACATCTTTGCCTTAATGGTTATCCCGCCGGATACCCTTAAGAACGATAAGGAGAGCTTTGATTTTTTGGGGGCAACTCTCTTTGCTCTTGGCATGATAAGCCTCTTGTTTGGTATTAATAATGGGCAGGAATGGGGCTGGAACTCGGCAATTATTCTCAGTATAATTGCTGGTCTTATTTTACTTGCAACGTTCTTCTTCTTGCAGACAAGAGTGCAGCATCCCATGCTGGATCTATCAATCTTTAAGGTCAGGCCGCTTTTTTTCGGAAATCTTTCCTCATTGTTATTCTATACAGCTACCTTCTGCAATTCAGTATTGATGCCTTTCTACCTGCAGCGCGGGTTCAACTATTCTCCGTCAAAAATTGGTCTAATCATGATGAGCCTTCCATTGACAATGGCTGTCTTGGCTCCTATAACTGGACATGTGTCTGACAGGATAGGGGCGTTGTTCCTTACCAGCAGTGGACTTATTGCAGTAGCAGCGGGCTTTCTTACTTTGTCGCTGTTAACAGTCACTTCAACAGTGCCGCATATGCTTTTTGGTTTGATCCTGATTGGCATCGGGAGCGCAATGTTTATTTCTCCGAACAACAATAGCGTAATGAGTTGCGTTACGCCGCAGAAATTGGGAGTTGCCAGCGGCATTTATGCCCTGGTCAGAAACGTCGGGATGATTACGGGAATAGCATTGTCCGTTTCCCTGTTTGAAGGTTACAGAATGAGTCACCCTGCTGCATTAGCAAGTTCGGTTTCATCTGAACGAATAGATACTGTTTCAATTGCTTATCATCTTGTCATGTTGGCAGCCATGCTAATTGCTCTGGCCGGCGCCGCTGTTTCGTTCAAGAGGGGTGACCGCGAAAACCCCCGGAAACACCGTGCGGCTGCTTAAATAGGTCTGCAAAAACAAAGACCCTACTGCCAAAATGTAAACAGTAGGGTTCTTTTGATGTCCTCAACTTGTTTGAATTTCACAAGATTTAGTCCTTTACCCTGCTTTCCCCTTCTGAAGCGAGCCGGAGCTCAAACCGCTCCCCGAACACCCTGCTGTTGTCCGTAAATTTCAGCAGCTCGGGTACCAGGCGGTGCCAGCGGGCCTTGGAGACCCCCTTAAACGCGCCCGGCTTCTGCAGGATTTGCTTTACATCGGGGTACTTTTGACAGTAAGCCGCCAGGGCACGGGTGCTCTCCCTGAGCCCCACCAGGCTTGCCCGCCCCTGCAGCTGGAGTCCCTGGATTGTCCGCCAGTCACGGTGGTCTTCAGTGACTGACGCCGCTGCCAGCGGGCTGTGCTGCAGGTTAAGGCTGTGCCTGGTTGCCGGGTCGGACAGAAAGTAGAGGCGGAATCCGAGGTTGACATAAAAGACAGGGGTTGCCCAAGGACCGTCTGAGCCCCAAGTGGAGAGAACCATGGTGCTGTGGTCCGCCAGGTAATTAAAAATCCGTTGTTCTGCGTCTGTTGGCAAGGCAACCCCGTCCTCTTTAAATTATTCCTCGAAGCCGTAATCCTTCCATTTTTTCAGTACGGTTTCCAGCATCGAGTCCGAAAGTTTGATGTCGATGGGCTTCTCTTCCCATTCATAAGGGATGCAGGTGTCCATGATAATCCTGGAGGTGATATCCCGGTCCGAGATGGGCAGGGACGGATCCAAAGGTGTGGAGCGGGCGCGGTCAATGATTTGTACCCCGCGTTTTGGATTCATCCTGGTGCTCATGGCCCAGATTACCCGGCCCATATCGTCCGCCGGAATGTCGTCATCCACCACGACCACGACTTTCAGGCCGTAGGACCCTGTGGAGGTGGCGATTACAGCATTGCCCACATGGTTGGAGTGACCGGGGTACATCTGCTTCACCGATACCACCGCCATGAAACGGCCGCTGGACTCGGGCGGGATGTAGACCGATTTGATACCGGGGATCTTCATAGCTTCCAGGTCCGCCCAGAGGGTTGAAGTACGGTTCATGGCCTGGATCATATGGGTGTCGGTTACGGGCCGGCCCACTGTGGTGGCATGGAAGACCATGTCATTACGGTAGGTCACCGCCTTGACGTTGATGTAATGGCGCGGTACTGTACCTTTGCCGGAATAGTAACCGGTGTACTCGCCGAAGGGCCCTTCCTCCCGCAGCTCCTCGGGCCAAAGTTCACCTTCGATGACCATTTCGGCCCCGGCCGGAATGGGCAGATCCACATATTCCCCTTTCACAACCTCTACCGGCGAGCCGCCCAGGGAACCGATATAATTATACTCGTCCTCACCGGCGCCAATCAAGGTGCTGGAGGCCAGGAACATCAGCGGGTCATACCCGATTACCGCGGCGATGGGCATAGGCTTGTTCAGCTTGGCGTACTTCATGCGGTGCAAATCCCCGTGCTTGCCTTTAATCAGCTGAATGCCGCAGGTATTTTTGTCCAGTATCTGCATCCGGTAGGTCCCTAGGTTCACCCAGCCTGTCTCAGGGTCCTTGGTGATGACGCTGACAAAAGTGCCGATGTACCTGCCGCCATCCAGCTCATAGAACTTGGGCACAGGGAACTTAAACAGGTCAATATCGTCTCCTTTGTCGATGTTCTGCTTGACCGGTCCGCTTTCCACCCACACGGGCGGGACCAGTTCCTTGGTCCGGTCCACCCACTCCCTGGCCATCTGGCTCAGAGTGGTGTTCTCCTGCATATGCATGGCGATGGCCAGGCGCTTGCTGGTGGACAGGGCGCTGACAAATACCGGGGTTTTATACCCTTTTACATTTTCAAACAGCAGGGCTGGACCGTCTTTCTCCTCATTGACTTTGGCTATATGGGAGAGCTCCAAGTCCCAGTCAACTTCGGTCTTAATCCGCATCAATTCACCTTGCGCTTCAAGCCGTGTGAGAAAATCTCTTAAATCCGTAACTGCCATAATTTATTCCTCCTTACTGTTTTTGCTGGTATTCTTGGAAAGTGGTACTTGAACGTGCCCCGCCGCTAACCCCTAAGCGTTTTTTACCTGACCCGAAGGCGAGCCCCAAACGGTTACGGGCCTGCTCTGCAAAATCAACAGGTTTTTAGGGAACGGCAGATCCTTGTCAATTCCCCATTCAATGTCCTGAGGCTTGCCGTAGTGCTGTTCAATGGATATGGCTGCTTGAGCTACAGCTTTGATTTCCATATTGGTCAGGCTGGAAGCAGTTTGCCTTGCTGTGGCTACCTCCTGCTGCACTGTCTCCCCAGTCTCCGGATGCCGGATAAATTCCGTCATTTTAGGTGAAATCCAGCGCTCCCTGATCTCCAGTGTAGCTTTGTCCACCACAAAGTGGTCAGGAGTGACAAAGCCGCCCACAATTCCCTCTCCCAGGCCCCAAGCCGCGTCAATCACCACTTTGCTGCGGTCGCCGCTTACCGGATCTACGGTAAAAGCCACCCCGGAAGCCTTGGAATTGACCATCTTTTGCACCACTACGGCCATAGCCTCCTGGTCCATGCTGATTTCCTTCGATGACCGGTAGTGCAAGGCATGGACAGAGAACAAGCTGGCCCAACACTTAAGGGTTTTCTCCAAAACATCCTCTACGCCTGATACATTGAGGAAGGTTTCATGCTGACCGGCAAAGCTTGTAGCAGAACTATCCTCCATAGTGGCGCTGGAACGAACGGCTACCAGGGGGGTGCCGCCCACCCTGAGGCCCAGTTGTTGATAGGCGTCCCTGACAGCTGCTTCCACCTGCAACGGGAGCCGCGCATTGAGGATATAGGAATCAAGAAACTCTTTAATGTGTTCGAACCCTGCTTCATCCATGCCGGACAACCCCTGTTTCAATAGTTCATTGAGTTTTTGATTAACCCCGCTGGTATCAGCAAATGCGCGGTAAGCGTTTACCGTGATAGAGAACCCGGGCGGGACTTGTTTCCCCGCTTTGCTCAGTTCTCCCAAGCTGGCGCTTTTACCCCCTACAAGAGGCACATCATTTATAGTGCATTCTTCCAGCCACTTAATCATTGTCAAAACCTCCTTAATCCGAAAGGATCTCAACCACTCCTTTTGTGCCGTTTATGCGGACTTTCTGACCTGTTTTGACTCCTTCGGTTACTTTTTTGCCCCTGGTAATCGTGCCTACTACCGCAGGGATGTTATACTCGCGGGCGCAGATGGCCGCATGGGCCAGCATACCGCCGCTGTCTGTGGCCACCCCCTTGATTTTAGAGAACAGCGGTGTCCAGGCCGGAGTGGTAAAGGGTGCAATCAGCACGTCGCCTGGCATAACCTGGGAGAAACCTTCATGTCCAAAAATTACCCTTGCCGTCCCTTCAATGATTCCGGGAGCTCCTGGGAAGCCTTCGTACCTGTTTTCCACGTCTAGTTCAGGTACGGCTTGGCCCCTGATTACCTCGTTGGTCATGCCCCAGATTTTGATGAACACGGGATCGTCCACCCTGCCCTCGGGCACTGTGCCGATAATAGTCGGTACTTTCACATCGTGCAGTGCTTGCCAAACGGATTTGCGCCGCTCCACCATGCTCTTCACCCGCGGCTGGTGCTCGGCCAAGGCAATCTTTTTGTCCAGTACGATATCTTCCATGACTTCTTCCAGTTCGTCGATGGTCATGAAGAATACATCATCGGCTTCCCCGAAGAATTCCCAGTGGGCCAGGCGGCGGCCGCATTCCTGGATAGCGTAACGCAGTTCAGAGTAGGTCCACTGCTCCACATAGAAGTTGTGGTCTTCGTTGAAGGGATAGGAGTACTGGGCGTGCTTCAGGGCCTGCAGGAATTCCTCCCTGTCCTCCTCCGCGATTTCACTCACGGTCTTGGAGATATACTCATCCCGCTCCTCGATTATTTTCTTGGTGTGTCCTTCGAAGTCGAACCCGCCTTTCAGGATGTAGGTCTGAATGGTGGAAAAGGCGGGCATGGGATCTTCGATCCAGGTCTTGTAGTACGGATCGAAGAGGGCAGCAGTAGTCCTGCGCCCGTATTTGGCCAGGAAATCGTTGAACTTGCCCAGCCACAGCTTGCCTTTGGTGCTGCTGCCCAGCCGCTCATTCATCTCTTCCTGGCTGGAAATCTCGTTGAATTCCTCGACCAGTTCCAATTCGCCGGCCAAATCCGCCAAACGCCACAATCCCCGGTCGATTTCATACATCTTGGTTTCAAATCCCTGCAGGAAGGTCCGCATCTGCCTTTCTTCGATGCCGTGCTTCTGGCAAACACCCTCAAAGGTCATGTAGGCGAAGATGGAGGGGTACATGGCGACGAAGTGCAGTTCCCAGCTGCGCTTGGAGATCTTCACGGCGTCTTTCAGCACCGTGATCAGCCGGTCCGTCGGCAGGGTCTTTTTATCTATTCCTTTCAAATAGCTGAGGGAAGCTGTCCATTCCTCCACAATATCCGCATAGCGTTTGGGCCAGTTATCCAGCATGTCCTTCAGCTTGGCGCCGAACACCGGCTCTTTGGCCTGTATTACCTCGGGATCTGCAATAGGCACAGGGCCGGGGAAGATGCGCCCGTAATAAAGGACAAAGTCAAAGCCCTCAGAATAGGGGAAGGTGAAATACTCGGAAGCAACACGGGTTCCCCGCGGCCAGTGATAAACCGACGCCCCCATGGGGCTGATGGGAGGATTGTTGTGCAGGTTGTCATGGAACCATAACCTTTGGGCGTCCGCTTCACGGTAAGCCCTTTCCGGCAGCCACTCCACTTGATGATCGCTGAATTCCAGGTTTTCGCTGTTCAATTGATTGTCCTCCTTAAAATTTTTTCTGTCCTCTGCTCTGCTCTTTACAGTGCCCATACCTGGTTAAACACCTTAGCCATGGGCCGAAATTGGGAAACCACGAGGAAAGAACTGCGAATATTCTGGAAACTCTAGTGGGACTATCGGGCATGATGGTTTTTGTGAAATCACCTCCCCGGCCTTGAATTACCCGGCCTGGCCCCGGAATCTGCTTCACCCCGTCAAACTTAACCTGCTATTTTCCCTTCTAGTTGCATCTTGTCTGCGATTATCTCCCGCAGCGCCTTTTTATTGATCTTAGAGTCCGAGGCGAGAGGGAAGGCGTCAACTATTTCCAGCCGCTCCGGCAGTTTGTAGGGCGCCAGTTTTTTGCTTTTCAGATAATCCACCATCTCAGCGAAAGTCAGAAGTTCCTCGTTCTGGTTGGGTATGACAAAGGCGCAGGCCTTTTCGCCCATAATTTTGTCCGGCATGGCCACAATCGCCACATTGGACACTTTGGTGTGGGCCATCAGAGCATTTTCAATCTCGCCAGGGTAAATATTCTGACCGCCGCGGATGATGATATCTTTTTTGCGTCCGGCGATGATGATAAACCCATCATCGTCGATCTTGGCCAGGTCCCCCGGTGAAGCCCAGCCCTCACTGTCGTAAGCTTCGGAAAAGGTCTTTTCGGGATCACGGTAATACCCGCTCGAATTTTGCGGGCCGCGGAAGTACAGCTGCCCTACCTCGCCCTGGGGCAAGGATTTCCCGTCGTCGTCGGCAATTTTTATTTCATTGCCGGGCAGGGGCCTGCCGACGCTGGAGCGGCGTTTTTCCGCCGGGTCGTTCAGGCTGTTGCCGGAAACGGAACCCGTGTCCTGCGAGCCATAGGTACTGAGTATCGGGCCG
>JAJYNB010000056.1 GCA_021786555.1 Bacillota bacterium
TACTAAATGTTACTATAAAAGTATATCTTATTAAATTATCCTAAACAAGTTATGCCTGAGTTTTTAGCAAAAATATTATAACAGCCGCTATAAGCGGCTGCCTCATTTCTGGCTTTGCTCAATACTCAAAATACAGACTTCAATAGCTCCAACCGATTAAACGATATTGCGCTTAGAGCAGTGTTTTCATCCGAACAGATATTTGGTACAATAAGTATAAGCTGCCGCCTCGACGTAGGCGGTATCATTGTGGCATCGAAGAAAGGGGAGGGGCGGTTGAGCCAGTTGACAGGCTTAAATCCCGAACAGCACGAAGCTGTTTTACATAAAAAAGGGCCATTGTTGATCCTGGCAGGGGCGGGCAGCGGCAAGACCAGGGTGCTGACACAAAGGGTGGCTCATCTGGTGGAAGAAGGAATAGACCCAAGGCACATCCTGGCTATAACATTCACCAACAAAGCCGCCGGTGAGATGAAGGGGCGCGTAGCCAGGCTGGTGGGTGAGAGTGCCAAAGATATCTGGGTGGCCACCTTCCATTCCACCTGCGTACGGATTCTGCGGCGGGAGATTGAGGCGGTTTCCGGCTACAACCGGAATTTTGTGATTTATGACAGCTCAGACCAGGATGCCCTGCTCAAACAGTGCCTGAAGCAGGTTAATCTCGATGAGAAGAAATTTCCGGTGCGAGCGGTGGGAGCGCTGATCAGCGACGCTAAGAACAAGCTGCAGGGCACGGATAAGTTCGAGACCCTGGCTGCCGACTATTTCCAACAGAAATGCGCACCGGTGTACCGGCTCTACCAGGAAAAGCTCAAGGCCAATAACGCCCTGGACTTTGATGATCTGATCATGGTTACCGTAAGGCTGTTTGAGTCCAATCCCCACGTCCTGGCCTATTACCAGACCCGCTTCCAGTACATCCTGGTGGATGAGTACCAGGACACGAACCATGCCCAGTACACGCTGGTCAACCTCTTGGCCCAGCGCTACCGCAACTTATGCGTGGTAGGGGATGCGGACCAGTCGATTTACGGCTGGCGGGGAGCTGATATTCAGAATATCCTGGAGTTCGAAAAGGATTACCCGGAGGCCAGGGTGATTAAACTGGAGCAGAATTACCGCTCCACCAAGTCTATCCTGGCGGCAGCCAATACTGTAATTGAAAGGAACTTAAGCCGCAAGCCGAAAAACCTGTGGACGGAAAACGATGCAGGCCTGCCGGTGGTGTATTTTTCCGCCAACGACGAGTATGACGAGGGACGGTTTATCGCGGACCGGGTTGTGCTGCTGCGCCGCCTGGAGGATAGAAGCTATGGTGATTTCGCCGTACTGTACCGCACCAATGCCCAGTCCCGGGCGCTGGAGGAAGTGTTCATGCGGGCGGGGATTCCCTACCGCATGTTTGGCGGCCTGAAGTTCTACGAACGCAAGGAAATCAAAGACATCCTGGCATACCTGCGGGTAATCCAGAACACTAATGACAGCATCAGCCTGGGCAGGGTTATCAATGTGCCGAAGCGGGGCATCGGGGACACATCCTTTGCCAAAGCCGCCGAATACGCGGCCGTTACCGGTACGAGCATTTTTACGGTCATCCGGGACCCGGGCCAGATTCCCGGCCTGACAGCCCGCGCTGCCAGGCCCATGGCGGATTTTGCCGGGATGCTGGAGGGGTTCATCTCCTCCAAAGATAACTTGAGTGTAACCGGCATGGTGGAAGAGGTCCTGGCCCGGACAGGCTACACAGATGAGTTGCGGGCGGAAAAGACCCCCGAGGCCCAGAACCGGGTTGAAAACCTGCAGGAGTTTTTGTCTGTAACCAAAGAATACGACCAGACCAGTGAGGACAAGACCCTGGAAGGTTTTCTGGCGGAGGTTTCCCTGGTGTCAGATCTGGATTCTCTGGCCGAAGGGGAAGACGCGCTGGTGATGATGACCATGCACAGCGCCAAAGGGCTGGAGTTCCCGGTAGTATTCATAGCCGGGATGGAGGAAAGCATCTTCCCACATAACCGGGCTCTCCTGGACAGCAATGAGATGGAAGAAGAACGCCGCATCTGCTACGTGGCCATCACCCGGGCCAGACAGCGGGTCTACCTCACCAATGCCTTCCGCCGCACGCTTTACGGCAGGACAGTCTATAACAGCCCTTCGCGCTTCATCGACGAGATTCCTGAAAACCTGATTTCCCGCGACGATCCCAGCGAACCGGGGAAAAAGGCACCCCAGCCGGCCAAGCCCCCGGCCCCGGCGAAAACCCCGCTTTGGGCCAGCTTCGGCGCCCCGCTGCAGCAGGCCAAGCCTTCCACGCCCTCCCTGCCCGACTATCAGCTGGGCGACAAGGTGGAGCACGGCAAGTTCGGCCAAGGTGTGATAGTTGCGGTAAAAGGGGAAGGACCGGACGCGGAGCTTTCCGTAGCCTTCGCGGGCGCCGGGATCCGCAAGCTCCTGGCCCAGTATGCCAACCTGAAAAAGATCTAAGAAAACAGGAGTCAGGAGTCAGGAGTCAGGAGTCAGGAGTCAGGAGTCAGAATTCAGACCCCCATGCCGCTTACGACACCGGCAGCGGATGAAGATCCTCAAAGCCGCTGGATACATCAACCGAACCCCAGCCGACCCCAACTGACCTGATTTTCAGACTCCTAGTAGTTACAATTTTTTTCTTGGTTATTATTGACAAAGGTTTAAGGGAAAAATTATAATGAATCTAAAGTATACTAGATGGGTAAACAATAGGCGGGGTAAAAGCAATGACCATAAATCAAGCTACAGATTACGCGTT
>JAJYNB010000302.1 GCA_021786555.1 Bacillota bacterium
CAGCATCAATCCTGGCCCTCTGCTGCCTTGGAGCCGGGCAATCAGGTTGCCTGTATCGCTCCCCAACTTTTTGCCGGCTTGGTCTTCCTCCACCTTGAGGCCCAAGTTACTCAGCCTTGCTTTAAGGTAATCGGCAACCCTGCGTTCGCCCTTGCTGGGTGAATCAATCTGAATAAGCTCTAAAAATTTCTGAACCAGCCGCTCCTGATTTACCATAAGTGCCACGAACCTTCTTTCCAGTTAACAGTATTCATCCCAAAGCGTCAAACCATGCGCACCCGGTTGCGGCCCGACTCCTTGGCCTTGTACAGGGCATGGTCTACCCTGGAAATCAACTCCTGTACACTTTCACCCTGCAGCAGGGAAGTGGCCCCCAGGCTTACCGTCACCCGGATTTCCCCAGCGCACGTCTGCATTGGCTGGTTTTCCAAACGGTTGCGAATACGTTCTCCTACCTGAATGGCTTCCTCGATAGAACACTCCGGCAGCATAGCTACGAACTCCTCGCCGCCAAAACGGGCTACCACATCTATGCTGCGCACAGCCGCGGCGAAAGTTGCAGCTACCTGATTCAGGACCTCATCGCCCGCCTGATGGCCGTAAGTATCGTTAATATGCTTAAAATGGTCTATGTCCAGCATCAGCACTGACAACTGCTTACAGTCTCTGTTGAAGATGTACTCATCCAGCAGGGCACTGAAATAGCGGTAATTATACAATTCCGTCTTGGGATCGGTGATAGCCTGCCGCTTGGTGCTCTCGTACTGTTCTGTCCTCTGGAGGGCAGAGGCGACCATGGATGCCAAAACCCCCAACAGTTCCAGGTCCTCGTTTGTAAAGGAGCCAGGTTCGAGGCGGCTGGCGTTGAGCACACCCAACGTTCTGTTCTCAGACAATATAGGAGCTGATACCACCGCCCGCAAATTGCACCCTTGGTCGAGGTCTGCCAGGGCTGACTCCGGGTATGCCTGAATGTCTGCCAGGATTTGAGGCTCCCGGCTGCGGAAGACTTTACCCACTACTCCCTCGCCGGTCTGCACACTTCTGCCCTGCAGCAGGTTTTCATCCAGGCCGAGCCAGGCCACAAACCGCAGCCAACTCCCTTCGGGGCGCAGTAAATAAACCACTGGCGCTCCCAACAGGACCGAGGTGGCATCAACAGCAAGTTTGTGAACCTGCGCCTGGGTTTCAGCCTTCCCCAGCTCCTGACTGACTTGGTACAAAGCAGTAATCTGGTCCAGTTTATGGTCCATGTTTTTATTGCTTTCCGCCAAACGACCGTGGGCACTCCTGACTTCCCAGGTCAAGAACCCGGCGCTCAGAGCTACCAGGAATAAAAAGGAGAGCCGCAGTACCAGGTCGGACCAATGGACTAGGGCAAAAGACTGCCAATTGAAGATAATGTAAAAAGCGGTTGACAGCCCTGCTGTAGCAAGACCGGCCCGCATGGACTGGTAATAGAAAGTATGCAGGGCAATCAGCAAAAAATAAGCATCCTCAAACTCACTTAAAGTGGAACCTGTAAACCTGACCAGCAGGCTCAAGAATATTAAGTCAGGCACTAAAAAGGTCTTATACAGTTTTGGCGCCCAGGCGGGCTGCGCCATAACCATTGCATACAGCATTAAGCTGTAAATGGAAAAAATGCCCAGCAAGCTATAAATCGCAGAAAGGTCAAAGGAGTTGGGCCGGACACGCAGCCAGATGATGGCGCCTACCAGCGAGCTCACCCGCAGGGCCGCAAACAAAACATCTTTGCCAGGCCTTGGCACTCCAGCCACCCCCTTTCCATTACTCTTCTACATTCGCCACTTCTTAATAAATTCCTATGTAGTACTGTGCTTTGAGAGAGGACTTTACGGGTAAAAAACAAAACAGCCCATAGCTCTTGAGCCATGGACTGTCAAAAGGCCTAATGATTTTTCGCAATTTCCCGCCCCTTCTCCAAGGCCGCACGGTTCAGGGGAATGAGGTTATGACGGTTCTCTGGCAGGACCTTTTTCAAAGATTCAATCACGGAATCGATACTTACCGCTCGCGTGAGCTGAATAAAAGCACCTAACAGAACCATATTGGCCACCCGGGTATTTCCCATCTCCAGGGCCAGGTCATTGGCGGGAATTTCGAACACCTTAATGCCCGGCCGGGAATAACCCGGATCGATCAATGAAGAGTTGATGAGCAGAATCCCTCCCGGTTTTACCGCGGGAGCAAACTTATCGAGCGAGGGCTTGTTGAGCACGATTGCCGTTCCCGGTTCCGAAATAATGGGAGAACTGATCTGCTCTGTGGAAATGGTCACCGAACAGTTGGCTGTGCCGCCCCGCATCTCCGGTCCGTAAGAAGGGATCCATGCCACATGTTTGTCTTCCAGCATCCCGGCATAAGCCAGGAGCTGGCCCATGGACATAACCCCCTGGCCGCCAAATCCGGCCAGAATCACTTCTTCCAGCATCAGGATCCCACCTCCTTGGCTTTGAATTCACCCAGGGGATAATAGGGGATCATGTTATTTTCCAGCCAGTTTGCCGCTTCCAACGGGGTAAGCCCCCAATTGGTGGGACAGGTGGAAAGGATCTCCACCAAGCTAAACCCTTTTCCCTCCAGCTGGGTCCGGAAGGCCTTTTTGATAGCAGCCTTGGCCTTGATCACGTTGACGTTGTTGTGGACTGACACCCGTGAGACGTAGGCTGCTCCTTCCAGGGTTGCCAGCATTTCCGCAATCCGGATGGGGTAACCCTGTACCGCAGGGTTACGCCCGCTGGGTGAAGTTGTGGT
>JAJYNB010000100.1 GCA_021786555.1 Bacillota bacterium
ATCAACCTGATCACCCCTATCGCCATTGAGGAAGGACTGCGCTTTGCTATCCGCGAAGGCGGCCGTACGGTCGGCGCCGGGGTGGTAACAGCGATTACCAAATAATCCCTCACGGGGGCCCCGGCTATTGCAATTACCGTTTGCATTGTTTGGGGTCCCCGCGAAACCAGTACCTTTTGTTGACAGTAAAACTAAATTGTGATAAAGTAGTTTGGGTAACCGACTAAACAGCTGGACTCTGGCCGGGAGGTGCAAAAATGAGAGTTGGAATCACTCTGGCATGTACGGATTGTAAAAACCGTAACTACGCTACGATTAAAAATAAAAAGAACAATCCTGACCGTTTAGAATTAAAAAAATACTGCCAAACCTGTAAGACCCACACCGTTCACAAAGAAACTAAATAATTTCTCTGCTGCCACACGCCAGGAAGCGTTGTTTTGCCTCCGTGAATGGGGCGATTTTAAGCGCAAGGATGTGTAATAATGAGCGCCGTAAAAAAAACCTCCCAGACAAGTCAGGCGGTAGGTAAATCAAGCAAATTTTTCCGCGGTGTTTGGGCTGAGTTAAAAAAAGTACACTGGCCAAATCGTTCTGAACTGATAACCTACACTACAGTGGTCTTGGTCTCCGTGGCAATTGTTGCTCTCCTCATCTGGATTGTGGACAGTGCCCTGACTTTGGCTCTAACAAGAATCCTAAAGTAAGCCATGGGGGGTGAAGGGGGATTCCCGGTGGGGAGTGTCCCTTTGTGTTATGGAGAAAAACTGGTTTGTGATTCATACCTATTCAGGTTATGAAAATAAGGTCAAGACCAACCTGGAAAAAAGAGTGGAATCCATGAACATGGAGGACAAGATTTTTCGGGTCTTAGTTCCCATGGAAGACGAGGTCGAAATCAAAAACGGGAAGAAAAAAGTCGCTAAGCGCAAAGTCTTCCCGGGTTATGTAATAGTGGAAATGATTATGACCGACGATTCATGGTATGTGGTCCGCAACACTCCGGGTGTGACGGGTTTTGTCGGCACGGGGTCCAAGCCCATTCCCCTGCAGGAGGGCGAAGTTAAGGTTATCTTACGCCAGATGGGGATGGATGAGCCGCGAGCCAGGCTGGATTTTGACCTTAAGCAGAATGTAAGGGTAATATCCGGTCCCTTCCAGAATTTTATCGGCATTGTGGAAGAGATCCACCCGGATAAGGGTAAGCTAAAAGTCTTGGTGTCCATGTTTGGCCGGGAGACCCCGGTTGAATTGGAGTTTTCCCAAGTTGAAAAACTTTAGACGTAATTTTCCCGGTTAGGAGGTGTAGACTTATGGCCAAAAAGGTGGTAGGTCTGGTTAAACTGGCTATCAACGCAGGGAAAGCCACTCCTGCTCCGCCGGTCGGTCCTGCTTTAGGTCAGCATGGGGTCAACATTATGGCCTTCTGCAAAGAATATAACGAGCGGACCAAGGACCAAGTGGGTTTGATTATTCCTGTTGAAATTACCGTTTATGAAGACCGTTCCTTTACTTTCGTTTTGAAGACCCCGCCAGCTTCAGTTTTGCTGAAAAAGGCTGCCAATGTTGCTTCCGGTTCGGCGGAACCCAACCGCAAAAAGGTTGCCAAAGTAGCAAAAAGCAAAGTGCGGGAAATTGCCGAGATGAAGATGAAGGACCTGAATGCTGCCAGTGTTGAGGCTGCCATGCGTATGGTTGAAGGCACTGCCCGCAGCATGGGTATTGAGATCATCGAGGGCTAAGTCATTAGTGGGAGGATAGACATCCGCTAAACCACAAGGAGGTTAAGACATGTCCAAAGTAGGAAAAAAATATCTGGAGTCTGTGAAGGAGTACGATCTCAACGCGGTTTTCGAGCCCGCCGAAGCTCTGGAATTGGTTAAGAAAGTGGCTAAGGCCAAGTTTGACGAAACCGTGGAAGTTGCTTTCAAGCTGGGTGTAGACCCTCGCCATGCTGATCAGCAGATTCGGGGCGCCTTGGTGCTGCCGCATGGTACCGGTAAAACGCGTTCAGTTTTGGTGTTTGCCAAAGGGGACAAAGCCAAAGAAGCCGAGAGCGCCGGAGCTGATTTTGTCGGGGCAGAAGACATGATTGCCAAGATTGAGCAAGGCTGGTTTGGCTTTGACGTGGTTGTGGCCACTCCTGACATGATGGGTATGGTGGGCAAACTGGGCCGGGTGCTGGGACCCAAAGGGTTAATGCCAAACCCGAAGACAGGTACCGTAACTTTCGATGTGGCCAAAGCAGTGAAAGATGTTAAAGCCGGTAAGATTGAATATCGCGTTGATAAAGCCGGCATCATCCATGCCCCAATCGGCAAAGTCTCCTTTGATGTGGATAAATTGCTCGAAAATTACAAGGCTATAGCTGAGATGATGGTCAAAGCCAAACCGGCGGCCGCCAAAGGCCAGTATATGAAGAGCATCACGGTTTGTTCCACCATGGGTCCAGGGGTGAAAATCAACCCGTTGAAGGCCATAGGTTAAGGTCGTTTGACAACCCCGGCACTTGATGGTAAACTGTCCTCTGTCAGGTAAAGTTAATATATTCTATACTGACTGTAGACAGCAGGTGTCCTTTGGGACTTAATGCAGGCCTGCCGAGGTTGGGGTTGATGCACGTGATAGGCATTCTTGACCTCTGCTGTCTGCAGAGGTCTTAATTTTTGTACAGTAGTTATGTAAGGGAGGTGGACAAATGGCAAATTTAGAAGCGAAGGGTCAAGTGATAGCTGAGGTCAAAGCCAAACTCTCCCAGGCCAAGGGAGTAGTGTTAA
>JAJYNB010000296.1 GCA_021786555.1 Bacillota bacterium
GGGCGGGGAGACCGCCACAGGCGCAGAGTATCTGCGCACACTGGCAATTTCCCGCATCATCCTGGATAATGTTCCTAATATTCAGGCCTCCTGGGTGACCCAAGGGGCAAAAATGGCCCAGGTGGCCCTCAGGTTTGGGGCAAATGACTTTGGCTCGACCATGTTGGAAGAAAATGTGGTACGAGCTGCCGGGGTTACCAACCGGGTGCCGTTAAGCGAGATAATTGACTGTATCCGCGGGGCGGGACATATTCCTGTACAGCGGAATACCCTCTACGAGCCTTTGATTGAATATGGGGGTAGTGGGTAATGGGGAAAGAGAAGACCATGTCCCTGGTCGAACACCTGATGGAACTGCGCAAGGTTTTGATAGTGTCAGCCTATGCCATAGCCGGTGGAGCGGTGGTGGGCTGGTTTGTAAGTACGCCCTTGTTCGGTTATTTGACGCGTCCCGTGGCATCTTTGCCGGCTACAAGATTTGTTACCACATCAATCACTGAACCCATCATGGTCAAACTGAAGGTTTCCCTCTTGGCGGGAATTCTGATTGCCGTACCGGTAGTTGCCTGGCAGTTATGGGGCTTTATCCTGCCTGCACTGCAGAAAAAGGAGCGGAAATACGTCTATCTCATCACCCCTTTTTCCATCTTGTTGTTTCTGGCTGGGGCCGGCTTTGCCTTTTATGTAGTACTGCCGGTGGGTATCAAGGTGCTGCTGTTCGTGAACAGCGGGGTCAAATATGAGCCCCTGGTTACTCAGAATTCTTATCTTAGTTTTCTCTTGACGTTTTTGTTGGCTTTCGGGCTGGTGTTTGAACTGCCTGTGGCCATACTGATTCTGGTCAGGCTGGGAATACTAACCCCCCGCTGGCTGAGAAAAAAGCGGCGTTACGCAATCTTTATTATTGTAGTCCTGGCGGCCGCCATTTCACCTACGCCTGACATCCCTTCCCAGATGTTGATGGCTGGGCCCATGTACCTGTTATACGAAGTATCAATCTGGTTATCCTATCTGGTAGCCCGAAACAGGCAAAAGGCTCTGGCTGAGCGTTAAAAAGCTACTTGGAGGGCGGCCAGGAGTCGTTCCTTCGGTGGTTAAAGGAGTGGTATGATGGGCGGCGAACTGCTGTTTCTGCTGATTTTTGGTCTAATCCTGTTTGGACCGGAGGAACTGCCAAAGATTGCAAGGACTATCGGCCGAGTGGCCTATGAGATCAAAAAGGCTTCCAGTGATGTGCAAAACGAGGTCCGCAGGACGATAAGCCTGGAAGCGGAAAAGGCAAAAGAACCTGTTACTCCAGCACCCCCTGAACCTGCGCAGAAGGAATTTCCGGGCGAGGGAAGAAGTTAAGCTAATATGCACTACTCTGGGGTCAGAATTCAGGAGTCAGGAGTCAGGAGTCAGAATGAGAAACGTAATTGCTGGACGCTTAATCTCGGGATATTCTGACTCCTGAATTCTGACTCCTTGATGGATCAAAGAAGGTTGTGACGACAGTTGAAACAACTATGGCTGTTTAAAGAAATATCAAATGACTTAAGCGTGGTTGACAAGCGGCTTGAGCAATACGTTCACGCCGATATTCCCCTGCTCAGCCAGGCTTCCACGCATCTCTTGGCTGCGGGGGGCAAACGCCTGCGTCCAGCCTTTGTGCTGCTGGTAGGACGATTGTATAAGAGTGAAATAGACAGGGTGATGCCTTTGGCTATGGCCCTCGAATTGATTCATATGGCTACCCTGGTGCATGACGATGTGGTTGATGCTTCCATGACCAGAAGGGGCCGGCCTACAGTAAAGGCCAATTGGGGGAACCGGATTTCGGTACATGCGGGGGACCACCTGTTTGCCAAATCCCTGCTGCTGATTTCTGAGATGAACGACCCTGAAATCAGCAGAATACTGGCGGATGTAAGCATTCAGATGTGCCAGGGTGAGATTCAGCAAATCAGGTCTACCTTTGACGTGAGTCAGACCCCTAAGGATTATTACTACCGCATAAAACGCAAAACCGCTTTGCTGATTTCTGCCAGCTGCAAGTTGTCAGCTATCGTTTGCGGTGCTCCGCGACGCCAGGTTTGGGCCCTGGGGGCTTACGGGCATGCCCTGGGTATGGCTTTTCAGATTGTGGACGATATCCTTGACTTGACAGCCAACCAGAGCGAACTCGGTAAACCGGTGGGGGGAGATTTGCGGCAGGGAATCATAACCATACCTATGATTTACGGTCTGAGAAACAGCAGTCAGCACAATCGGCTGGCCGAACTTTTGGCTGATAACAATAAAACTGAAGCTGAAGTCTTAGAGGCGGTTGAGCTCATCTCAAATTCGGGCGCAATTCAGGAGTCTCTGGAGCTGGGGCAAAAGTATGTGGCTAAAGCGAAGAAATATCTCAGCGTGATTCCCAAAACCTCTGCGCGAACAGCGCTGGAACAATTGGCGGACTTCATAACTGTACGCAAGTATTGAGGCTGGCCTTGAGCGGGAATTGATTTGTCACTGACAGTACAAAGTGGTATGATTATAATGTGAATCGACCTCAATTATTAAGAATTGGGGTCGAAAAAACTTGTGAAAAATAATACTAGTTCAATCGGGCTGTAAGGGACCGGAGGAGGGTCCGGGATCTGATGGGTGATCAGGCTAACGCTAAGAAGTTTCTGGGGTTCTGGAACGTATTTGCTTCCATGCGCCTGGGATTAGTTTTGATGTTCCTGCTGGCTGGGGCGGCGACACTTGGGGTGCTGCTCCCCCACAGTGCTTCAGGTCAAAATG
>JAJYNB010000078.1 GCA_021786555.1 Bacillota bacterium
GACAAAAACCGCAACCAGATGGAAAGCCAACTCTACGCTCTGGACAGAGCTGGAATTCGCAACTTGCTGGTGATGACCGGTGATTATCCTGTATCCGGTTTTAAGGGGCGCCCTAAACCGGTATTTGATTTGGATCCTTCTCATGCTTTGGAACTGATTGGGGAGATGAACAACGGCTTGGAGATCCCGGGTCTTAAGGGCCCGGTTTACCACCAGAAAAGCGACTTTTTCGCCGGGGCGGCAGTCTCACCCTTCAAGGCCTTGGAAGCAGAACTGATGGTGCAGTATTTCAAGCTGAAAAAGAAAATTGCCGGCGGGGCCCAGTTTGTCGTAACCCAGTTAGGGTACGATGCCAGGAAATTTCATGAAGTCCTGCAATTTTTGCAAGTTAACAATATTGATATCCCCGTTGTGGGCAACATCTATATCCTGCCTTTCGGCGCCGCCAAACTGATGAACTCCAATGCCCTGCCGGGTTGTGTCGTTACGGACAAGCTCCTGGCTGAACTGGACAAAGAGCGGACAGCAGAGGACAAGGGCGTGGGCGCCAGGCTTTTGCGGGCAGCCAAAATGTACGCCTTTATGAAGGGGATGGGCTTTGCCGGTGTGCATATCGGCGGGCACGGCATCAAGCACGAGCAGGTGGAATATATCATCGAAAAAGGTGAGGAACTGAGCAAAAACTGGCGGGACCTCATCCCGGAGTTCGATTATCCCCAGCCCAACGGCTTCTACTACTTCGAAAAGGATGCCAAGACCGGATTGAACACCACTACTCCGGCGAACCGGAAAGGACTGCCTTTGGATGCTCCTGCCGGGGCCGGGTACTCTATGATGCGCATGCTGCACCATGCGGCCTTTGAACCAGGCACACCCTTTTTCCCAATGATGCAGAGTATCTACAAGGGCCGGAAAGACCCCAGGAAGCATGGAATCGAGCATGTCACCAAAGTTATTACCAACGACTGCAAGGACTGCGGCGATTGCGCCCTGTTGGATCTGGCTTACCTCTGCCCCATGTCCCAGTGCCCCAAGAACCAGCGCAACGGAGCCTGCGGCGGCAGTTACGACGGCTGGTGCGAGGTTTACCCCAACGAGAAGAAATGTGTCTGGGTACGGGCCTATGCCAGGCTGAAAAAATACGGGGAAGAAGGCCAACTGGATTCCTACCGTGTCCCACCGGCCAACTGGAACCTCTACCAGACAAGTTCCTGGTATAACTTCTTTACCGGCAGGGACCACTCGGCTGAACGCCTGAACATCAAGAAACCCGAGGATAAAAAAGAGTAGACCCCCCGGGCGGTGCGCGGAACCATCAGGCGGCGAAAACTCCCTGCTGCAATAGGGTGAGTTAATATTTCTTACGAAAAAACATTTCCGAAAGATCAGGCTGCTTCAGCGCGACATCAAATGTACCCCAAAAGACCCAAGGAACTGTATTTTGAGGGTAGACCTTCTCCCGGTCCGGGAGGAGGTTTTTTCTATGGCTTCACGCTGTACTTGCTCCTTTTTGGCTTTTTGTTTAGCGCCAGGTTAGGGTATAATCATATTAGGCGTGCCAAGCACATTGGTTCAGCCGAAACCAAGCTTGAGCATCAAGGAGTGGAAGCGTTGAATATAGCATTTTTTCTTATCCCCAAAAAGGACCTGGTCTGCTTGAAACATGACGCCACCATGCGGCAAGCTATGGAAAGGATGGAATATCACCGCTATTCGGCAGTGCCTTTGGTGGACGGGGAAGGTAAGTATGCCGGGACCATCACAGAAGGGGATTTATTGTGGAAACTTAAAAATACCCCGGGATTGAGCTTTGAAAACACCCAAAATACCCGATTGCAGGAAGTGGAGCAGCACCAGCAGAACACACCTGTTTCCATCGATTCACAGATTGAGGATTTGATGTGGCGTGCCGTAGAGCAAAATTTTATCCCGGTGGTGGATGATCAGCAGGTGTTTATCGGGATAGTGAGGCGAAGAGAGATTATGGAGTACTGTACGAAACGCCTGTTTGTATGATTTTCACCGCTCACTGAAGGTCTGTGCGTCAGTTTAAATGGGTGTTTATTTAGGGGATGATTATAGTGGAGCTGAAGTACTCGGTTTGTCCCCACGATTGTCCGGATACCTGCGGCTGGCAGGTGGAACTGGATGGGGGCAAGATTGTTAAAGTCAGCGGCGACCCGGACAACCCCGTGACCCAGGGCGTTATCTGCGCCAAGGCCAGGTATTATCCCCAACGGGTGTATGGAGCAGACCGGGTGCTCTATCCCATGCGGCGCAAGGGACAGAAAGGCAGCGGAGAGTTTGCCCGCATCAGCTGGGACGATGCCCTGGGGGAAATCACAGAGCGCTGGCGGGACGTGATCAGGCGGCATGGGGCGGAGGGGATTCTGCCTTACTCTTATGCCGGGACCGAAGGGGTAATAAACAACGCCAGCATGGACAGGCGTTTTTTTTACCGTCTCGGAGCTACCCGGTTGGAGCGGACTATCTGCGGGGCTGCAGGCGGAGCCGGCTACGGGCTGGTGTACGGCAAGGCCAAGGGCATAAACCCTCTGGAGAGCGTCCATGCCAAGTTGATAATTTTTTGGGGGATTAATGCGCTGGAAACCAATATTCACCAGGCAATCTTAGCGGACCAGGCGCGGCGGCGGGGCGCCAAAATCGTAGCTATCGATGTGCACCGCAACAGGACCGCCAAGTGGGCTGATGAATTCTATCAAATCCTTCCGGGCTCGGATGGCGCTCTGGCCCTGGG